>JAIRMT010000127.1 GCA_031258505.1 Treponema sp. | reverse complement strand
ACACAGTAAGCTCTGCAGCGTACAGTCCCGATGGGCGCAGGATAGCCTCAGTGTTAGGGGAGAAGACCGTCAAGCTATGGGGCATGGAGGATTGAACAACGGCAATGAACACGCCCAATACCGCCGGTAAGCAGACCTTTGCGGAAACAGCGTCTTCGTTTGTCTCAAAGACAACTTTCCCTGAGGCAAAGACAACTTTCCCTGAGGCAAAGACAACTTTCCCTGAGGCAAAGACAACTTTCCCTGAGGCAAAGACAACTTTCCCTGAGGCAGAGACAACTTTCCCTGAGGCAAAGACAACTTTCCCTGAGGCAAAGACAACTTTCCCTGAGGCAAAGACAACTTTCTCTGAGGCAAAGACCGTTTGATTTGGGGCAGAAAAGCTGCTTTAAGGCAGCATTTATTATATCTGGAGGAAAAAAATGATTAGCAAATTTGCGAAAACAGGGCTTCCAAAAAGAGAGGAAGCGTTGGATACGCTGGTAAACAGCGTATTAAGCTACGCAGGACCGCACATTGAGGGGAGTGGTGGAACAGCAGGCGATTGGAACGATATTCCCGCCGCGTTGTGGGGCGTTTTCAAGACCGCGCTCGCGGAATGGACGCCGCTTTATACCAAGTGCAAAGCGGCGCATCTTCCCCAAGACACGGAGCTGAAAAACACGGCGAAAAACAACCTTTGCGCCGCCTTGCGGGACTTGATTGCCCATGGGCTGCTCGCTAACCCGCGCACTCCGGCTGACGCGCTTGCCATGGGCTTTGAGCTGCTTGACCACACGCACTCGCCCAGGCCCACGCCTACAGACCACGTTGAGTTTGAGTTCGCGCTTGACCCCGAAAGCCACACAGTGCGGGTAACCTACCACATAGCGGGGCGCAAGGGTTACGGGAAGGGGACGTATCACGGCGTTGAAGTCCGTTTTTGGGTGCGTCCTTTGGATGCCCCCGCGCCTGAGACCGCTGACGCCGAGGGCTGGCGCAGCGAGGTTGACACCGCGACGCCGTGGGCGCACACCTTCGCGGCCTCTGAGATTGGTCAGCGCCTGTATGTCGCCATGCGTTGGGAAAACCAGTCGTCCGGCAAGGATCAAGCGGCGGGCAAGGGTCCCTGGAGCGCGATTAGGAGTATAGTCATTTCATAGGAGTGTCTGGTACTGAGTGTCCATCGCAAGGAACACATGTACCCGTTCATCGTCAATACGATTATATATAGCTTTGATAGAGTTGCCGTAGTATCAAAGCATATAGCGCGGATGCTCAGTACCATAGGGTGAACCAGATAGGCTCACTATAACTTGATCCCCAACTCCGCGCCAGTTTCACGGACTTTTGCTGCGGCAAGGTCGTACTCCGCCTCTGTGTTGAGGTGTTCCAGCATGAAAGGAATAGGCCGGGAAAGCCCCTCAATCTGGCGCATGAAGGCTTTGAGGTCAATGTTACCTGTCCCCATCAACACCTCTTCAAGAACCACTGTCATAGAAGGCTCCTTCAGCCTGACATCCTTCACATGGCAGCTCACAATCCGGTCGCCGAAGCGGCGGACACATTCCCTGGCAATGTCGCCGCTTCGGTAATAGGCGCGGGGGCAGTTAAGCAGATTCGCCAGATCAAGATGAGCGCCGAACTGTTTACGGTCTACCGCTCTGATGAGCTTTTCAATACTTTCGGGACTGTCAACTATGTCAAACACGAAAACTTCATAGCAGAAGTAGGCGGTTTTGGGCTTCACCGTGTCAATGAAGCAGCGGGCCATTTCAACAGCAGCCTCAAACGCCTCGTCGCTGAAGTTCAGCCCATGATGATAGTTGTTACCGTTTCCGTGGCAGTAAGAACCAAAGGTGTTAAGGGAACAAACCGCGCCCAGTTCTTCCGCCAGAGCCAGCGCCTCCACCTGTTGCGCGCGGTGAGAAGCGCGAGTTTCCGCGTCAGTGTCCATGAGGTTTTCCCAGTAACCTGCCTCTGCCAGCATGACGCCCTCTTTTGCAAAAGCCTCCCTCGTTGCCTTAACGAGTTCTCTGTTGTTGATGTCAATCTTAGGTACATAAGCCGCTGTAAAGCCTTTTTCCCGATGTTTCCGAGCCAAGAGAACCGGGTCCACGTCTGCCGTTTTCTCACCAGCGCTTAAAAACACCGGTCCGCCAAATCTAATCATATATCCTCCATATAAATTCTTGACTGCCAGACCCAAGAGCGCCTAGCCCAGATTACCAGTTTATGTTGAGGCGGCAGCTATTTTTTCGCAGACCAGTTCACCGATGACTTGCGCGGGGGTTTGGTGGGTTACCAGCGCGCGAGTTATAATATAGTCCGCTGCAGTGGAATTCAACACATTGAGCAATTCCCGTTGGCGGATGAAAACATCAGACTTCCCAAAATCAACATTCGGAGTGGTACGGGTCAATTCCTCGTCCAGCGCGTCCGCTTCTTCTTCAGTCATATACGTCATTTTTTGCCTCCTATACAAAGCGCTCCATGTCGTCCAGTAAAAATGCTTTTCTGCTCCCCCTCTGCGAGGCTTTGCCCGCTTTGCCCGCTTTGCCTGCTTCGCCCCGCCTCTATAACAGGACTGCTGGTCCCCTAGAAGACCAGCAGTCCTGTTTACTCATGTTACGCAGAAAGAAAAAACGGTAAGAATTTGTCATCTAAAGAAGATTCGCGTTCATTCGCGTCATTCGATGATCTTTTTCTTTCCGGCGCGGCGGTGAGCTGTTTAGTCATTACGCAACAGCGCGTTTCAGAGTGGCGGCAACTGCGCCTGGCCCAGCCATAAGCTCGGCGAAGTACGCCTCAACAGTCTGCCCAAGCCCAGCCTCGTAGAGATCAACCGCAAAGATGCGCTTATCAGACAGTATAGGCGCAAGCGTGTCGTGGAACGGACCAGCCTTGCCAAGCTGCAAACCAGAGAGCGACTGAGACAGCGTTTCGTAGAGCGGGTCAGGACTGACGGTGAACGGCTTCCCTTCATCGTCAATACCAAGCAGGTAGCGGAGCCACGCGGCAAGCGCAAGCGGGATGAGCTTCAGCTCGTCCACCTTCAGCGAAGAGCTTGCAAGATACGCCTTAATGGTTTCGCCAAAGCGGATAGGTATCTTCTGCGAGGTATCAGTAGCTATACGCTGGGGCGTGTCAGGCATGAACGGATTGGGTATGCGCACCTGCAGCACCTCATCAATGAACTTACGCGGCGACAGTATGCCCGGGTCTACCACAACTGGCAAACCTTCCTTATAACCTATGATTTCCACCAGACGCACAAGGTCGCTGTTCTTCATCTCCTCGCTGATCTTGGTATAGCCAAGCAAGCAGCCGAAAACCGCTAGAGCTGTGTGCAGCGGGTTGAGGCAGGTGCAGACTTTCATCTTCTCGACCTTGTCTACCGTCTCGCGGTCAGTAAACAAAACGCCCGCCTTCTCAAGCGGAGGCCGGCCTGCTGGGAACTTGTCCTCAATAACCAGATACTCAGCTTCCTCAGCATTGACAAAGGGCGCAACATAGGTATTTTTCGCGGTGCGGGTTCCGGCCATGTCCTCAATGCCAGCGCTGATGAGGGTCTGCCGCACGCTTTCATCCGGCTGAGGCGTGATCTTGTCGATCATGCTCAATGGGAAGGAAACCGTGTTGTGGATATAATCAAGAAACCCCAGTTCAGCCAGACCGCGTTTAGTCCATTCAGCGGCAAAAGCGTCCACTGCCGCGAAGAGCTTATCGCCATTGTGCGAACAGTTATCCATACTTACCAGCGCCAGCGGCAGTTTGCCTGCCTTGTAGCGCTCGTAACAAAGGCTGCTGAGTGTGGCAATGGGATTCTGCAAATGGGCATCAGGCCCTGCCGCGAATTCAGCCTCAACCTGCGGCGTGATTTTGCCCCCAGGTCCGCTAAGACTGTAACCCTTTTCCGTGATGGTAAAGCTCACCATCCTAAGCGACGGTGCTTTGAATATAGCCTTGAGCCGCTCAAAGTCGCTGTCCACCCGCAGAGACTCCGCAAGGCTGGCGATTACCTTCTTCTGGATACTGCCGTTTGCCTTGAGCGTTACCGCGATACAGAGATCGTCAAAAGGCCGGTACGCCTTATCGATAATCTCGCCGTCATAGCCTTCAGCCACGATGATGCCGGTTTTGGTCAGCCCCGCGTCCAGCAGCTTCTGCTGAAGCGCAGCCGGGAACGCCCTGAAAATGTTCCCCGCGCCGAAATGCACCCATTCAGGCGCTTCCTTAGTCGCCGTAATCATGGCCTCACGATCAAAAGCCGGCAGTTCTATGCCAGCCTTTACCCATTGTTCCTTATCTTGCAATGTAAGATTGCTTAAACGCACCTATGCCTCCCATACTCAGGGCTTGTTTTTCTTTGATCCTGAGTGATGTTCCCATTATACAGCTCATATCTATTCTTGAAAAGAGAAAAATATGCGATCAAAATCAATGCGCAGCGCACCAAGACTTTGAATCTCCATCTTGCCCACCGCCTCATGGTGTCAGACATCCCTGCGTTACCGCTCGACAACATACGGCATATACTATATGTTGTATAAGAAGAGGTAATTATGGCGCAGTTGAATATCAGAGTTGACGATTCGGTCAAAGAACAGGCCGAAGCCCTTTTTAACCGGATGGGCCTGACTATGTCGGCGGCGGCGGTCGACTTTGCGCTTCCTAAAGCCCCTTGGAGCGCGGACTTTCGTTTTCCTTCCGAGCGCGTTATACTAGGATTATGACCCTTGTATTCAATCCGGCGGCGTTCAAATACGGTGTTACTGAAATGGACGTAGAGGCGGCAATTTCTGCGCAAGTTAACGGAACGAGGTTATTATGCCTATTTTGACTGATGAAGAAGCGGACGCCCTTGACGAGTTATTGACTAGAACTACGCCAAAAACAAACTCCAATGTGCAAGGGCCGTTTATTAAACATCGTGATACGCTGGTTGTGCTTGACCCATTTTCCGCCGAATACCTCAAGGCAAGGATGTTGGCAACAAAAAAAACTCCGGCGGAACTGATCAATGACATGATCCGCCGTGAAATGGCTCTTGCAGACTGATGGAGTTATGCGCGGCGTGAATG
>JAIRMT010000065.1 GCA_031258505.1 Treponema sp. | reverse complement strand
TCCGCCTGCTGAGTTCCCTCGACAATGAGGTATGCGCCTTTTTTAAAGTTGATACGCTCCAGTTGTATTTGTTTTGCCATGTATTATATCTTAGCACAAATCTTGAAATTATCAACTATATTGAAACCCTGAATACAGGATAAACGCATAGAAATCAGCCGGCTCTGAATAGCCTGGTCGTTAAGCAGCTTGAACATGGTCTCGATATGCTGCTCAAATCCCAGCGAAAGCGTATACCGCATCAAGAGTACCGCATCTCTCGGCGAAGAGTACCGCATCTCTCGGCAACGAGTATCGCATCTCTCGGCGAAGAGTACCGCATCTTTCAACAACGAGTACCGCATCTCTCAACAACGAGTACCACATCTCTCAGCAATGAGTACCGCATCTCTTGGCAAACGCATCTATAGCTACATGGGAGGATGCTTGGGGAATTTCTATGCGTTTATCCTGCCCTGAATAAGGCTTTCCCGCACTCTTATTGGCTTTTTCAAAACACTGGTATATGCTGTTGAAATGAAAGAAATCATGCTGTCTGAGCTGGTCATCGTGTTTCTGCTTCTCCTGCCAGTTATCCAGCCTTTTATAAAGGGTTTTCGTACTCAGGAGGGACTGGTCTGGCTCCCGCTGATTGCTCTGCTTGTCTGCATCGGTTTTGTACCTGCCTATGGCTTTCGGCCTGAATGTGTCCCTCTTTTTGTATACGCGCTGGTGGTAAATATTCGTAAGTTCCATACGCTTATCTTGAATGTGAAGCGCGCCTATATCGCGCCCTATGACGAAAACCTTGTACCTATTTTGCTATCCCTTCTGTTCCTGTCCCTCGGTATGGGCATGGCGCTGTACTTCGCGCCGTCGGTGGATACGGCTCTGCTTAACCAGGGCGTACGGAGCGTCCGACTTATTGACAGCACGCGAAACGCTACTATCGTAGCCCGCGTCTACGAAACCCCGAGTGTGAATGTGGCGCGGACTGCGGACGCACATCCGACCATACTCATGGTTCCGCCTGAGCTTGGTTCGGCGCCGTCCGTTGATCGCCTCTGTGGGCAGTTACGGGACAATGGGTTCACGGTAATCAGCTATTCCCGCCTTGGGTTTGACGCGCCTGCGGTTTCTGAAGACGGTAAGCTGCGTTATCCCGCCTTGGGAAACCTTCTGGGGCTATTCAACACCGCCATTTCAGGGACAGACACCGAAAAGGCCAACCAACGCGGAAAGCTCATGGAAGAGGGGCGACAACGAGACATTGAGTTCTTGCTATCGTCTATCCGCGACGGCGGTCTTGGGCTTGCGGCGTCCGGTTCCATGATACTGGCTGCTTATGACGCGGGCGCTTCCGCCTTGATTATGCTTGCCGCCAGTCCTGCGTTTGTCGCCGCGCATCCAGAGGTAAAAGGCGTCATTGCCGTGGAAAGCCCGCTCTGGTCAGTCTATCAGACTGAAATCAAAGCAGTGCTGGAAAATCCCTCGTGGTGGACAAGGTTACTGGACAATCTGGCGAATCTCTGGCCGAAACCAGTACGAGCCACTGGCGAGCTTCCCCGTCCGATGATTCCTACCCTGTTCCTTGTCTCTGACAAGGTAACGAAGCAGAAAGAGCGAAATGGCAGATATAGCCCTGTTGTGCGCTCTCTGCGTCTGCCATCATCAATGGCCTTACTGATCGCGGTGGAAGGCGCAGGGACTCTGGATTACGCTGATTATCCCGCGAAGTATCCGCTCTACTCGCTCTTTTTCTCAGGCCGTAGCCAGTCGGCTTGGCGCGACAAGGATTTCATCGCGGGTACGGCTTCGCTTATGGGCAACTTCGCAACCCTGGTTCTTGAGCAGCCTGTGGCCGGGATTCATCATTGGGAAACTGGCCTTAGCGACAAAAGTTATTTTGAGGCTGGCGGTGGCTGGAATTTACCTAACGCCCGATCTATACTTCTGCCATGAACAGCGCAACTTTAGACAGCTTCTTCAGAAGCCTCCTATATATAGAAGATTTTAGTAGCATAGACCCTTCGCTCAACGGCTTGCAGGTAGATAATGACGGCGCTCAGATAGACAAGCTGGCTTTTGCCGTTGATGCCAGCCTTGAAACAATCACCCGCGCCGCCTCTGCCGGAGCTGGTCTGCTTTTTGTTCACCACGGCCTTTTCTGGGGAACGCCGTTGAGAATCGCGGGTAATCTTCGTGGCCGGATCAAGGCGCTGATGGACAAGAACCTTGCCCTCTACGCGGTACATCTGCCTCTGGATCAGCATCCCCAAGTAGGCAACAACGCGGTTCTGGCGAAACTGCTGGGCATTGTCGAACCAGAACCGTTTGGCGTGTATCATGGCCGAAAGATTGGCTATAAGGGCAGGCTGCTAAACCCATTAAGCATTGACGAGGCAGTGAAGCGTATTGCGTTTATGGGTAAGCCGCCGCTTGGCGTGTATGCCTTTGGTAAGGAAAAGAGCGAGACCTGCGCGGTGGTTTCTGGGGGCGCGGCAGAACAGGCGCGAGACGCGCTTAAGGAAGGAATCGACCTCTACGTTACCGGCGAGGCTTCTCATTCGGTCTACAATGACGCGCTTGAGGGCCATCTGAACATGATTGCCGGCGGCCATTATGCCACTGAAGTCTGGGGTGTCCGCGCTGTGATGGAACGCGTTGCGGAGTTTAGCGGACTAAATGTCGAGTTTATAGATGTTCCCACAGGGCTATGATTGGTGTATACTAACTAGTCCAGAATAAGTCCAACAGGAGCTGATAATGAATGAGAGAAAGACTGCTTCACCGAAGGGTGCCTTGCCCAACCGGAAAGACAAAAGCGCGGTAAGCGCGGGCAAAAGCAAACGTGATTTGCTGGGACGAATGCGCGTGGCAAAACTATTGCCTTTTTCGCTGACAGCGGCTGTGATCAGTGTGGATCAGGGGGTGAAGAGTTTCATAGCGAACAAGTGGCCTCAGGATCACTTTATAACTGATGTGTTTGGCAATGACATCCTGTGGATCATTCATGTGCGAAACAAGGCTGTGGCATTCAGCATAGGGGACAATCTGCCTGATAGCGTGCGGCCTCTGCTGTTTATCGTATTGCCCATCATTGTACTGGGGTTTCTCGTCGGGTACTATTTCAAGTCCAACGAGTTTACTACGCTTCAGCACTGGGTATTTGCTGGCATCATAGGCGGCGGCATAGGCAACATTATCGACCGCATCTTCAGGCCGGACGGCGTGGTTGATTTCATCAGTGTGAAGTTTTACGGTATTCTGGGATTTCAGCGCTGGCCAACCTTTAACATCGCGGACACCAGTGTGGTTGTCTGCTGTATCATCTTGCTGATTTCACTTCTGGTAAGTCCTAAACACTCTGTTTCAAACGAGGTAATAGTATGAGTAAAAAAACAAACACGCTTCTTTTTATGCTGGGCGCGACTGTATTTAATGTGCTGATCACCATCATAACCTTTGTGGTACTTTTGGTCGTATACGGCAGGATTGTGGTTCCTCTGATCCCCAGTCCTGACCCTGAAAACCCGAATCCAGTCATTAGCTGGGGCCTTCCGGTTATCTTCATCGGCGCCATAGCCTTGTCCTTTGTCCTGTACCGCGTTATCTTGAAAAAAATCATCAAGCGGATCGACATGGACAAATACTTTGACCCGCTTTTCACTCGGCGACGACAGCGCAAGAACTAAAACCGCTAAAGAGTCCCCAGCTTGTTCGAGGAAACCGTCAATGGGTTTTGACTGATTACCCTAAGCCATATACCGCCCATTCCGGGCGGCGGCGCGGTAACAAGCGCTGTATTGATACGCCATGTGCTAAACGCGGCGCAGCAAAACGAGAAGTTTTAATATGAATCTCTTCACTCAACAAGAATTTATCTAATGTGGTCATTTACGGTAACAGCGCTGCTCTCTATGGAGTGTATACTCGTGGCAAGCTCCTCTATAGCCGAAGACGCCCTGCTAATCTGGCCGCTCTGTTCCATAATTTTCTCGTTCAACAGTTCGATTCCCGTCATTACCCGCGCAACCGACCCGGATCCCGGCCCAAAGGAGGTTCTCATCCCGCCTCACACATCCCGGCCACAGATGGCCGCGGGAAAGGTCTGCCCTCGCGCCCCAACCACAGGCATATATCCCGGCCTCAATCCCAGCAGACCGCAGATGAAACCGCGTCCGCATTGCAAAATCCGTCTCCACTCGTGTCATCAGTACCGCCATACATGACACCATCTACGGTTTCTCGTGATAAAGGCCGTGATTGAAGCCTGTGATTGAGGCCGAGTGCGTTGCGGGGGCTGTCCCCCGCGCCTTTACCACGGGTATATATCCCGGCCTCAATCACAGCGAACCGCAGATAAACCGCATCCGCAACGTGAGGTTGTGAAACACGCTTCCCGCAATAATCCGCGCCGCCGTTCGGCACAATCCGTAGTTCCCTCGAGATGAAGCCCCTAATGAAGGCCGGAGGAATTGCGTCTCTGATAACGCGCTCTCGTGATTCTTTCAGGCGAATGTGGTATAATCGGCAGCGTATGAACCAGTGTATGACTATCCGTCCTGCCGTCGAAGCAGATGCGCCGCTTATCGTGCGCCTGATCCGCGCTCTTGCCGAATATGAGCATCTGCTCGACCGGGTGAAGGTAACGGAGGAAGGCATTGTGCGCTACCTTTTTCGCGAGCATATTGCCGAGGCGTTGATTGCCGAATGTGGAGGAGAGGCCGCCGGGTTTGCGCTTTTCTTTCAGACATTTTCGACGTTTGTCGGGAAGCCCGGCATATATATAGAAGATTTGTTCGTTCTACCCGTTTTTCGGGGCTTGGGATTAGGGAAGATGCTTATGAAAGAAGTCGCGGCGATTGCTGTAAAACGGGATTGCGGACGGCTTGAGTGGTCGTGCCTTGATTGGAACGAACCTTCGATCCGGTTTTA
>JAIRMT010000028.1 GCA_031258505.1 Treponema sp. | reverse complement strand
TCAAGCCCGCGTTACTCAGTTTGAGTGTGTGAACTACAATATCAAAAGAAGCACGTACTGCCGTCAGCTTACCGTGAATTTCCGTGTCCGCGCTATCAAGGCTTACCGTATCAATGAGTAGGTTCTTGAGTGCGTACAGCTTGCTTATAACTCACCTTACGCGCCGGAAAGAAAAAGATCATCGAATTACGCGAATGAACGCGAATCTTCTTTAGAGAAATGAAATATTCGCGTATATTAGCGTCCATTCGATGACAAATTCTTACCGTCTTTTCTTCCTGCGTAACATGAGTTATAAGTTGCGTATCGATCAAGGGAATAGGTGAAATTTTTGTACTCAACCATTCCGCGCCTTATATTGTGTAATCCCCTGCTGGAATGATCCGCGAGAGGAACTGCCGCGTACGTTCCTCCTTTGCGCGCGCAAAGATCGCGTCTGGTGTCCCTTCCTCGACGACAACCCCTTTGTCCATGAAAATCACCTTGTTGGCCACATCCTGAGCGAAGCGCATCTCGTGCGTTACAACCACCATTGTTACCCCTTCCCTTGCGATACGCTTGATGACGGCCAGCGTCTCCCCGACCAGTTCAGGATCAAGCGCGGATGTTGGTTCGTCAAAGAGAATCACCATCGGCTTCAGCGCGATGGCGCGGGCAATCCCAACCCGCTGCTGCTGCCCGCCGGAAAGCCGGGACGGATAGGCGTCCATCTTGTCCGACAGCCCGACCTTGTTCAACGCTGCAACCGCAGCCTCCTCCGCCTCTTTCACCGGAACCCCCCGCGCCGTTACCAGCCCTTCCATCACGTTCCGCTTCGCCGTCATGTTGTTAAACAGATTGAAATTCTGAAACACAAACGCCGTCCTCCGCCTGACCGCGAGAATCTGCTTCTTCCCCGCTCGCGTCAAATCAAGCGGCGGCTCGTTACCGAGCGTGAGAATCCCGGCGTCCGCCCGTTCCAGAAAGTTGACACAGCGCAGCAGCGTGGTCTTCCCCGACCCAGACGGCCCGATAATCACGATCACATCGCCCTTCTCCACCTGAAGGTCAACCCCCTTCAGCACCTCGTTTTTCCCAAACGACTTCCGTAACCCTTTCACTTCAAGCATAACCTGCTCCTCCAATAGATTATTATGAGAGGAAGTTTCCCACTGTCGGCAAATTAAGAAAATGGCAGATACATATTCCTTCATGTTTGGCGTAAATTCGGTCAGAAAGTATACAGTTCGACCGGATATACATCCAAAGCGCAATCCTAAATCCCTAACTTGTTTACAGTGGGAAACTTCTCCCTCCTTATTAGAGTTGTTTGGAAACCTCAAGTTTCCGAACAACTTCCGCTAAAAAACGCAGTTTTGCAAGGCTTTGCCTGAAAAACTGCAAGACTTGTGAGATAACCAACCGGGTTATCTCACAAGTCTGTTATTCCATCACCTGTAAAGCCGCCAATCTTTCACCTCTTATACACGCTGAACATCTTCTCCAGCAGCTTCGATGCCTGCTCAATGACAAATCCGATAAGCCAGTAGAGGAGAGCGGCGGCGACGTAGGCTTCGAGGAAGCGGTAGTTGTATGTGGCCGGGATCATCGTAGCGTTGAGGATGTCCATCACGGAGATGAAGTAGAGGATCGACGAGAGTTTGATGAAGATGATGATGTTGTTGCACAGTACGGGTATCGCCGCCGGAACGACCTGGGGCAGGATCACGCGGCGGAAGACATGGGTGAAGGTGAGGCCGCAGGAATAGCCTGCTTCGTATTGGCCTTTTGGCACGGACAGCAGTGCCCCTCGGATAGTTTCGGAGACTGCCGCGCTGCCCATGATGGTGAGGGCCATTACTGCGATGACGTTCATGCTGATGTTCTTGGAGCTCGTGTTGAGGTGGAGCGCCGCTGTTAGCGCGTTGTAGCCGTCCGTGATTGAGAAATACACGATATATATGATGAGGATACCGGGAACCGCCTTCACGATGTCCACCGCGATTTTGAAGAAGCGGTCGAGAAAGCGAATGTGGTACACCCGGCAGGACGCGATGAAGGCCCCTAAGACAAGGCTGAAGAGAAACGACAGGAACGATACGCCCAACGTCAACGGCGCGGCGCGAAGTCCTGATTTCAGTGATTCAAGAAGATATTCCAGTCCGAAGTTCATCGTACGTCCTCCAGATTGATCTTGTCCCGCAGGCGCTTTTCCATCCGCGCAAAGAGCGCGTTGATGAGAAAGGAGAGCAGCACGAAGATGATGGCAACAGCGACGTATCCTTCCAGGACGTGATGTGTGCGGATGGCAATCGCCCGTACCTGGCCCACCATATCGACGATGCCGATGGTAAAGGCGAGCGAGGTGTTTTGCAACAGCGAAAGGAGGCTTACCGAAAAAGATGGCAGCGCGACAAGGAGCGCCTGGGGCGCGACGACCCGCTTGAACGCCTGAAACGGGGTGAGCCCGCAGGAGAGCGCGGCTTCACGTTGCCCCGGATCGATGCTGAGGATGCTGCCCCGGATGATTTCGGAGAGGAAGGCGCTGGTATTGAGCGCGTAGGTAACGTTGACAAAGATAAACTTGTTCCAGCGGGCGGCGTTTATCCCGATTTTCGATAGCAGAAAGGGGACGCCGAAATACACGACGAACAACTGGACGATGATCGGCGTTCCCCGGAGGAAAGAGACCCCAATGCCGGTGATCTGGTAGAGTATCGGGACCTTGTTGAGCCGGATCAGCGCGGCGATGATCCCCAGCACGATCCCCGCCGCCATCGACACAAGAACGAGCGAGAGGGTTACCGGCAGTTTGGGAAGGATAAGCGGAATGTTGGCGATGAAGCGGTTAAGGCTGAAAAAGTTACCCATCTCGCGCCTCTGTGTTTCCTTCGTCCGGTTCTTCGGGTACGCCTGTTTCGGGCGCATATTCAAAGAACTGGAGCGTGAAGGCCGCTGTCTCCGCGACGCCGAGTGGAAGCGCGTCCTCGTCAACGTCAAACGTGTCGGAATGAAGCTCGCCGCCTGTCCCCTTTTCCGGGTTGCCGATCCCCAGATGAACCATCAGGATAGGGCAGACCTTGCCGAAGAACGCGAAGTCATCGGAACACATCATGGGTTCGTAGGTGTCGACAAGGAAGCCGCCGCCCAGATACCGGCGCACGGCCTTTTGTCCTATCCGCACCATGGCCTTTTCGTTGATGACCGGATGCAGGGGAGCGCCGAATTTGTTCTTTTGATAGGCGCAATGGAAGGCGGCGGTTATATGTTCAAGCAGATTATCCAGTTCCGCCGCAAACTTTGTGGCGGTTTCCTCGTGGTAAAGGCGGGCCGACCCATTGAAGCGCAGCTCACTTGAGATGACGTTGCTTAACGTGCCGTAATTGACAACCCCTATATTCGTCGTAAGCAGTTCAAATGGCGATATGTACCGTTCCCGCAGCGATTTCAGAGCATTGTAGAAATGGACAAAGCAATCAAGTGGGCTATTCGCGAGGTCGGGCCGGGAACCGTGTCCGCTCGTTCCCTTGAGGGTAATGTCGAAAACAAGTGGGCTTGCGAAGACGGGTCCCTGCAAAACGGCGATCTTCCCCGAAGGGAGGTCGGGCCGGACGTGGATCGCGTGAGCGCCGTCCAGCCGAATACCCTCTCGTTCAAACCACGCGATAATGTTGGCGAGGAGGCCCAGCCTTTCCTCGCCGCGTTCAAAGACGGCAAGGATTCTACCGTTGATTGCTTCCCGCATCCCGAAAAGAATCCGGGACGCGGAAAGCAAGACAGCGGTGTGAGCGTCATGTCCGCAAGCGTGCATCACACCTCTGTTTTGCGAAATACAATCGCGCTTCCGCACGAGGTTGTACTCGTTCTCCACGATGGGAAGCGCGTCAACATCGGCCCGGAGAACGAGCGTGCGGACCCGTCGGTTCCCCTTCTCCTTTTTCCCGGTCAAGAAGGCGACAATGCCGCCGTCTTCAATTTCCGTGTAAGGGATAGACCATTCTTCCAGCGTTTTTTTAATAAAGCGGACCGTTTCAAACTCACGGCCTGAGAGTTCCGCGCACTCATGGAGCATCCTTCGCGTTTTGATAACAAAATCGCGCTCGGCCTTCGCGGCCTCCATCACAGGTATCATAAAACGGCCCCCTTCCTGCGTCCTGCCTACGCCTTACCCTGAGCGCGAAGTTCTTCCAGTTCAGGAAGCAGCCCGGAATAATCGTCGATAAACCATTTCTTGCTCAGCGTACTCAGTGTCCCGTTTTCACGGAGCTTGGTAATCGCCTCATCAATGTCCTGTTGCAACTGTTCTTCCCCCTTGTTGTAGATGTAGTAGGTATAGCCGGGGAGAAGGCGCGGGCCGGTTTCCTTGATCACGCCGGGGAAGGCCGCATCTTGGTCGAGGAAGCGTTTTTCGTCGAGGATGTAGGCGTCAAACCGGCCTTCGGTGATGCCCTTGATCTGTCCCTCGTCGTCAAGCGAGCCGTAGATGAGGTTGATCGGCGTCGTGGCTTGTTCCTTGTTGTACGCCTCAAGAAGGCCGGAAACATTAGAGCCGGTGCTGGTCGAGACGTTTTTCCCCTCAAGGTCGCTCACGGAATTGATCCCAGTCTCGTCCTTCCGCACCACCAGCGAATAGGAGTAGAAGCCGAGCGGCACCTTGCCGTAGAGAAACTTTGCCTCACGCTCGGCGTTTTTCGCCCAGTTATGAGCGGCAAAGTCGTATTTCTTCGCCTCAAGTCCCACGAGAATTGCGCGGAACTCTGCCGTTTCCAGCACAAACTCATACTGGGGAAGAATCTCGTCAACCGCCTTCAGCACGTCGATCTCATAGCCCACCAGCTCTCCTTTCTCATCCAGGAAACAAAAGCCCTTAAAGACGTTCCCCGTACCGACCACGATTTTTCGGGGCGCATCCACACTTGACTGAGCCGCCGCCGTGTCCTGAGCCGCCGCCGTGTCCTTGCCCTTGCAACCGGTCAGTATAAACGTGGCCAGCACGAAGGCAGCAGTCAAACCCGATAAAACATGAAACTTGTTCATAGAACCTCCATAAATCCTATAAGTAATATAGGAAATCTAAATTTTATATAAGATAGAAGAGGCAAATATTTTTGTCAAGAGAGGTACAAGTAAGTGTCAACGACCAGTAGAAATGTCCCATCTGGTTCACGCACAGCGAGGCTTGGACGGTCATTTTTATCAAGTGCTATCTCCTCAATGAGGAACGGTTTCTCTTTCCACAAGATAGTATAGGTCCCGTCAAGCCGGACCCAAACTGTTACTTTGTCCCGGGGACGGGGCAGCGCCGTGTTCGTGTTGAGTACCTGAAATAGGCGGCGCACAAACCGAACCCCAGAGCCATTGCTTATCGTCCGCTCATGTTCAAAGCAGCGTATTTCTTTCAGGTCAACTGTCCCCAAGGGAACATAACCATCCGCGAGGTCTGCGGCAGGACGGGAAGACTTCCCGCTTTTTAAAAGTTTTATGAATGAGTAGACGATGGCTTTGAGATTACACGGTTCCTACGCAAGCTCGTCCAGAAAGCTGTGGAGGAAATCTATCGGGCTGATTTCCCTGTTGATGATACGGTATACACCGAATGCTATGGGCATTTTGAGCTTGTGTTTTTCCGCCAGTATCTTAACGTACTTTGCCGCTGCCACTCCTTCAGGCAGATACCCGATTTCAGCGATGCGGGTCAGCAAATCATCCAGATTACGGTATGGGGCGAGAATATTCTTTTCGATGATGTCCTGCCCAAAACGCCGGTTCCGCCCGAATACAGACCGGCAGGTAACGTCAAGGTCGCCCACTCCAGAAATTGATGTGAAGGTTTCCGGGTAAGTTGCCCCCATAGCAAAGCCCAGGGTCTGAATCTCGTTCAGTCCGGCGGCCAGCAACAGGGACTCGGTTCCGTCCCCGAACAGCGCTCCCAATCCACACGGTAATGCGGAAACGCCAGAAGCTGTGTTTCCCGCGCCACTTGCCAGTGGCTGCGCCGACGCTTCTCCGCTGGTCTTCAGGGCGTCGAGCATACCAAAGGCAATGGCGATCACGTTTTTCACTGCCGCCGCAACCTGTACGCCCCGTACATCAAAGGAAGAAAACACCAGCAAGCGGTTTGACTTGATAAGGTCCCGGAACCGGAACGAATTCTTGGGATTCTCACTCGCGGCGATGAGGCCGGTAATCTTGCCCCGCGAAACCTCTTCAGCATGGCTTGGCCCCGCGATATACACCAGCGAATTCCGGTAAAACCCCGGCAGGTAATCTTCAAGCGTCTCCAGAATCAGTCGCGGTCCCTTTGGTGTGGGTAAAAACCCCTTGGTGATAACCGCAATAGCGCTCTCGCCCTCGCGTATTGAAGTGGCGTTCAGCATCTGTTTCACCCCATCCATGAGGAACAGGGACGGCAGCGCCAGAATGAGGTATTCGCGGCCATCGGCAGCGGCGGATATATCCGATGTGGCATGGAGCTTCGCCGGCAGTTCCACATCAGGCAGATACCGCGAGTTTCTGCGTTGATGATTGATCTCGTCGGTAGTATCCGCGTTATGGCTCCAAATGAGCGTCTCATGTCCCTTCTCGGCAATGGCCTTCGCTATGGCTGTACCCCAGGCACCAGCTCCAATGACAGCAATGTTTGTGTTCATCTTGTATCCAGCCTATCATTGTTGCCAAATTTTGAATAGATTGCAGGCGGCTGGCTTGACAAGTCCCCTGATCTAAAGGCGGTTGATTCTTGATTCGACGACACCCATCAGGGGCGCAGCTTGGTTTTCGTAAAACGCTCTCTAAGGAACTCTTACAGTGGTTCCAAACCATGCTACCCAGTCTTACGGTAGGTCCACGCCTAAAATCAGGGGCTTTACGGCGCTCTTCGGTAATCACTGATGCTGATTGACACAGCAGGTCTGATACGGCTATACTACTGACAACACACAACAAAGGGGGTGATTTTTTGGCTCATATTATCGTTGATGAAAACGAGATGCTGGAAAAGGCTATCAAACGCTTCAAGCGCATGGTGGAGAAAGAAGGCATCATCAGAGAATTTAAAAAACGTGAATACTATGAAAAACCTTCCACGATACTTAACCGTAAGAAGAAGGCCATCCAACGAAAACTGCTTAAAAAGTCCAGAAGAGGCCGCGAAGCCTATTAGTACCTGTCCTTGACAACGCATACGCGGGCGATGTCCACGTATGCGCGTATGAAAGCACACTTTCTGCTCTCTACGCAGATGCGACTTAAGGAGATTTTATGAAACTACCGGATCATCACAATAACGTGTCGGTTCTTCACGAAAACACGGAACCGATTCGCTCGTACTACATTCCCAGCGCCAGCCGGGAAGAGGCTTTGAGGAACAAGTCGTCCAGAGTGCGTTCACTGAACGGAGAATGGCGCTTTGCTTACTTCCCGTCGCTGTTTGACGTGCCAGAGCACGCCGTTGAGCCAGGGGGCGGCTTTCAGGGCGCGCCGATACTGGTTCCGTCAACATGGCAAAACACAGGTTATGATCTTCATCAATACACCAATGTACGTTACCCGTTTCCCTATGATCCGCCGTTTGTGCCGGATATGAACCCTTGCGGCCTGTATAAACGGAGCCTCGACCTCGCAACAAAACCGGACGACCGGCGTTACTACCTCAATTTTGACGGCGTGGACTCATGTTTCTACCTTTATATAGGGGGGCGTTATGTAGGTTATAGTCAAGTTGCCCATGGTGTGAGTGAATTCGACATTACCAACTTTCTTAATGAAGGGGAGAACGAGATTGCCGTGCTGGTCCTCAAGTGGTGTGATGGCTCATACCTTGAAGATCAGGACAAATTCCGCTTGTCTGGCATATTTCGTGATGTGTATTTGCTGGATCGGCCTGTGGCTCATGTACGCGATTATTTTGTGCATACGCGCCTTCTGTCGGATAAAAGCGCTGAGGTTGAGGTCGAGCTGGAATACGCAGGCAGCGCCAGCGGTGCTGGCAACGCGGAGGAAACCACCCGGCTGACCCTGCTCTCACCAGAGGGCGTTGAACTTGGGACAGCGACACAAAAGGCCGCCGATGGGAAGATAACATTCACCGTCAAAGACCCGACGTTGTGGAACGCTGAAAAACCTGTATTGTATACCCTGCTCATTGATAGCAGTAACGAGTGCATTGCCCAGAAAGTTGGCATCCGGGAGATTACGATTAAAGACGGCGTGATCCTGTTGAACGGAGTTCCTGTACGCTTCAATGGCGTGAATCGGCACGACAGCGACCCGGTAAGCGGCGCGGCAATCAGCCGTGAACAGGCGCTGCGCGACCTTGCCCTGATGAAGCAGCATAACATCAACGCCATACGCACCAGTCACTACCCTAACTCACCGTGGTTCCCCGCGCTCTGCGACGAGTATGGCTTTTATCTCATCGCCGAAGCTGATGTGGAAAGCCACGGTACGGTAACGATTTACGGCGGAGGACATGATACTTACGGACTGCTGGCTCAGGATGCGCATTTCGAGACCCCGATTCTTGACCGGATTCAGCGCAATGTGATCCGGGATAAGAACCACGCCTGCGTCCTGCTCTGGTCAATGGGTAATGAGTCGGGTTACGGTCCCAATTTTGAGAAAGCCGCGCTCTGGGTGAAAGCCTACGATTCGTCCCGCCTGCTTCACTACGAGCGCGCTTGCGGCGAGAGCGGCGGACACAAGAATGATACGTCGGCGCTTGATGTGTACAGCCGTATGTACCCGTCGATTGCCGAGATCGAGAGTTACTTCACCAAAGGTCTGCCTGACCCTGCCGCCAGCCCCGCGCCTGATGGGTCGCGCCGGCCTCTTGTGTTGTGCGAATACATCCACGCTATGGGCAATGGACCGGGCGACGGTGAGGACTATTTCGCACTCATGGAGAAGTATCCGGGCTTTGCCGGCGGCTTTGTCTGGGAATGGTGCGATCACGCGATGTATATGGGTAAAACCATTGACGGCAAGGCAAAGTATTTCTACGGCGGCGACTTCGGCGAGTTCCCTCACGACGGTAACTTCTGCATGGATGGTCTTGTTTATCCTGACCGCCGCCCCCACACCGGCTTGCTGGAGTACAAGAACATCTGCCGTCCGGTACGCGCCCGCCTTGTCAAAGACGGTGTTGTGCGCTTCAAGAACCAACTGCGCTTCACCAGCACGGCTGGTTTTATCAGCGTCCGCTTTGAGTTGACCCGCGATGGCGAGCTTATTGACAGCGGTTCATTGCCGCTAAACATTGCGCCAATGGCGGAGCAGGATGTTCCTATTGGGTATCATCTGCCCGCAGACGACGTGCCATTCGGCGTCTATCATCTCAATCTCTTCTATATACAAGACATTGATTTACCGTTTACTAAAGCTGGGCATATATTAGGGCATGATCAACTCGAACTGCAGCGGCAAGCTCGTCTCGCGCCCGCTCTTGGCAAGATAGCAGGCAGTCTCGCTGTGAGCGAGAGCGCCACCACACTAGTCGTTACTGGCGCGTCGTTCCGCTATGTGTTTAACAAGCTCAACGGCCTGTTTGACTCACTCGTTGTGAATAACCACGCGCTGCTGGCAACGCCTGCGGGAACAAAGTTTCCGATGCAATTCAACCTTTGGCGCGCCCCTACGGACAACGACCAGTACATCCGTCGCCAGTGGGAAGCCGCCGGTTATCAGCGCCCCTGCACGCGGGTATATGCAGTGAGTTATGAAACCGCGTCTGACACTGTGGTGATTCGCGCCACGCTATCCATCGCGGCGGTGTATATCCAGCGGCTTATCAATGTGAACGCGACCTGGCGGATCAGGGCTGACGGCATGATTCGCGTTCAGCTTGATTGCGAGAAAAACCAGGATATGCCAGCCGGGACTGAGTTACCGTTCCTGCCCCGTTTCGGCCTGCGTCTCTTCCTGCCCCGCGCCATGAACCAGCTTGAGTATCGAGGCTATGGTCCCACCGAAACCTATATCGACAAGCATCAGGCCGCATGGTACGGCGCGTTTTGCTCAACAGTCGAGGCGCAGCACGAGGACTACATTAAGCCGCAGGAAAACAGCAGCCACTGGGCTTGCGATTTTCTCAGCGTGAAAGATGCGTGCGGCGGGCTTGAGGTTTCCAGCGAAGGGGTAAAGTCTTTCTGCTTTAACGCCTCGGTCTACACGCAGGAGGAACTTACGGCTAAGGCGCACAACTTTGAGCTCTGTCCCTCCGGCCATACTGTGTTGTGCCTTGATTATGCGCAGAGTGGCGTTGGCTCTAATAGCTGCGGTCCGGCGCTGCTGGAAAAGTATCGGTTTAATGAGCAAAAGTTCAGCTTTGTCTTGAACCTGAGAATCACCTAAACAGCAAACACTTCTAGCGTTTCATCAGAGCGGAGCTTTCCTCGTGGGAGGCTCCGCTTGTTGAAAAGAAATATCCGGCTCGCCCTCACTGCCCAAAGCCGGGTGTCTGACACTACGATTGGAAACCTTATTCTTTACCCATTATGATCTTTTGTGTATACTACACCCATGAAATTAAGGTTGGCCTTTTTGGATTCGCTTCTTTATACGCTGGGGTTTTTCGCGCGGATATTGAAGGGAGTCGGCTACTTTGTGATGAGGGGACAAGCGTCTTTCAAAATTCTCATCATGCAGATTCTTTTTACCTTTGTAGAGGCTATGGGTATCAGTTGTTTGATGGCGCTTGGTCTCGGAGCAGCTATCAACATCCTGCTCATGCCTTTGTTTAGCAGCGTTTCCCAGCAAAGCCTCATTTACGCCGCGCTCATTACCGTCATCACTCGTGAGTTGGGACCAATCCTCACAGCTATCATCATCAGCGCCCGCTCTGCCACTGCCATTGCCGCAGAAATGTCCGGCATGGTCATCTCCCACGAGATTGAGGCGTATATCTCGATTGGCGTTGACCCCATTGAACACCTCGCCGTGCCTCGCTTCCTTGGGGTTACCATTTCTATGTTTCTCTTAAACTTCTACTTCTCCATCTTCGGGCTTGCCGGTTCCTTCTTTGTCGCCCAGTTCTTTAATCCAATGCCGCCATCGATCTACTTCGAGAACATACTGCAAGCCCTTACCCTCCCTGATCTTATCATTTCGATTGTTAAAAGCCTTGTTTCCGGTATGGTTATCTCAACGGTAGCTATCATGCACGGGTTCGCGGTGGAACACGCAAGCACCGAGATACCTATCGCCGGACTACGCGCCGTCAGTTCGGCTATTGTCATGTCTATCATCGTACAAAGCGTACTCTCGGCTCTGTCTTATTCGTTGTAGGAGCGGGTATGGGAACAATCATTGAACTGCAAAACGTGAGGTTCATTGCGGAGAAACAGGATATTGTAAAAAATCTGTCCTGCCAGTTTGAGGAGGGAAAAGCTACCGCCCTGATAGGACCGTCTGGCGGCGGGAAAAGTACGATACTCAAGCTGGCTGCTGGTCTCCTCGTACCGGCGCAGGGAGCGGTATACTTTCGGCATGAGGATATTGCGCTTATGAACCGTAAACAGACGCTCAACTTCCGCAGACAAGCCTCTGTCGTGTTTCAGGACTCGGCGCTCTGGGCAAACCAAAGCCTGTATCAGAACATGGAGCTGCCCCTGCGAATACACTTCCCCCAGATGCCAAAACAAGAACGGGACCGGCGTATCAATGAGGTACTCGACGAGGTTGGTTATCAAAAAGACCTTATGATGCGTCCCTCAAAGCTGTCTATGGGTGAGCAGAAGCTCATCGCTTTCGCGCGCGCTATGCTTTGTCGACCTGTCCTGATCTTTCTGGATGAATGGACTGAATCCCTTGATGAGAACGCGGCGCAACGCCTGATAAACATAGTGAAAGCGCACAAGGACCAGGGGCATACAATCATTTTTGTCAACCACGACTTGAGACTCGTCAGGTATCTGGCTGATTATGTGTTTATGATCGCGAGTGGCGTTCTTAGCATGAAATTTACTGGAACGCAGCTTGCCTCGGATATGGATCTCGCTCAATACATTGAAAAGGGGATTGCTTCATGAAATTCACGATTCGTTACGCCGACCGGATTGTCGGCCTTTCCATTGTCGTCGCACTGGTGATTCTTGTGGCAGTAATCTTTCTGCTTGGCATAAATCAACGCTGGTTCGCCAAAGATTATTACTTCACCGCCTACCTTGATACTGCCTCTGGTATAAGCGAAAACATGGTGATTCAGTACAAGGGCTTTACTTTTGGAAAGGTAAAGTCCATAAAACTCACTGATGATGACCGCGTGGAGGTGCGTTTTTTCATCTACGATACCTATATCGAGCGGATCAAGACCGGCACCCTGCTTTCGCTTGACGCGCCCCCCATCGCGGTTCTGGGGAGTTCCTTTTTGATATATCCGGGTAAAGGCCCGGGTCCGCACATTGAGGAAAACTCGGAGATTTACACAGTTACATCCGCCGAAGGCAAGCGGCTCATTGCGCAGGGACTGGCGAATGTGCCGGAACGAAGCGACAGCATCAGTCAGCTTATAGCACAGGTAGGAACGCTTTTGACCGAGCTTAATGGAATCTCAAACACAGCCAACGTCGCCCTTAAAGGCGCGGCAGATGGTCAGCCCGATACAAGCACGGAGTTAGGCCGGCTTCTGGGAGGCGTGGAAGAGACATTGGTTACGGTGAACGCTTTGCCTGAAACCATACCCAGTATCGTTGACACGGAACTGGAAAAGACGCTGGATGAAATACGTCCCCTGCTTGCTGATGTTAAGGCGCTCACTGGCAGAGTCGCTGATGAGGGGCTGGTTCCGGCAGTGCTGGACAAGCAGGGCGATGTTTACGCAAGTCTCGCGGCGTCGCTTGAGTCTGTTTCCCGCGTGCTTGTCGACCTGAACAGAGTTACCGATAAGCTCCCCTCACAAACAGCGGTTCTGCTGAGTGAAGTACAGGGAACACTTAAAGATGTTGAAGATGTGTTAAACGGTGTGAAGAACAACCCGCTTTTGCGCGGCGGTATTCCTGATAGGGTACAGTCCAAACCGACTGGTACCAGTCTGCGCGGCAACATTGGTTTCTAACGAAAAGGGAGGCGGAGTATGAGCGTTAAAAATGTGTGTCGTATAGAGCATTGTGTATGGGTAGCGCTTTTCGCGTGTACCCTTGCCGCCTGTTCTTCCATACCCAAACGGCCTGTAGAACTGTTCACGATTCGTAATGTTGCGGAAACGCAGTTGGACCTTGCCAATCACGAGGTGGATCAGGGGAACTTTGAAAGAGCGTTACAAATGCTCGACGAGGTGAAGCGACTAGCAATCAGTGTTGATGATCCCAGCCTCCTTGTTCGGGAGCTGCTTGCCCGTGGGAACATACTCTACTATCAGGGAGATGAGGCTGGGGCCGCGCTGCTGTGGGAAGATGCCCGCGTCGAAGCCGAACATACCGGCGAAACCGAACTGGCGGCAATGGCGCGTATCTATCAGGAGCGCGGCCGGCTCCTAAGCGGCGCTGACGCCGAAGAAGTGCGGCTCGCGGTCAGCCGGGAACTAAGCGTCATTAAGAAGGACAAGCTCTTCATTGCCCTGGGCTGGACCGTGATTGGTCTTGCGGAAAAGGAAAACGGCCGTTTTGTTGAGGCTGAAGCCGCGCTCAAGAAGGCGCTTGATATTCACCAGAAAGGCAACTACCTTGAGGCCGCTGGCGGCGACTGGTATCTCATTGCCTCAGTACATTCTACCGCGGGCAGCTATGACGCAGCCATTAACGCCTTGGCTTTCGCAATAGCCTTTGACCGCCGCGCTGAAAACTCCTATGGACTGGGCATGGACTGGCGCGCTGCTGGCGACGTGTACAAAAAAGCCGGCGACTTGGCCGCGGCGCAAAACGCCTATCAGCGATCCCTTGCCATTTTCAAAGCTATTAGTCTTGAACAGGAAGCCGCTGCAAGCGCGGCGCGTTTGACAGAGCTGTGAACACAACCCTACATCCTCTCCCTCAGAGACTGAATACGTTCCAGCACAGATTCCCCTGAAGACAGCAGGGTGGCGGATTCATCCTTGATCTTAAGAATGAGCTTATTCACCTCATTCAGGTCTCCAATCACCTGTAAACCCTTATCGCTCTGAACCTCCACAGCGTTCTTGATATTCATCTCTTCATGGTTCACCGCGTCCACCAAGGAAACGATGGCATCAAATTGTTCCTGCGCTCGGGCGGAGGACTGGGTAGAATTGACTATCAGGGCTTTTATACTTTTGAGACTCTTGGTGATCTCTTCCGCCTGATGCCCTGAGCTATCTGCTAGTTTGCGTATTTCTCCGGCAACCACTGCAAAACCCTTTCCTATTGCGTCCCCCGCGTGAGCCGCTTCGATGGCGGCGTTCATCCCCAGAATGTTGGTCTGTTCCGCGATGTCCCCTATCATATTGCAAGCCGCGATGAGAATGTCAGACTGGACAGCCACTTGGTTGATAAGCTGTCCAACCTCAAGGATACTGTTCTTACCCTTCTTGGATGATGCGTTCAGCTCCAGGACTGTTTGGGCATTGTGTTCCAGAGTCTCCCGGATAGAGCGAATATGCTGCACCATCTCTTCAATGGCGCTGGAAGAACTCAGTACCGAGGTAGCGGTCTCGCTGATATGGCTGGAGAGGGAACCAATGCCGTTGATGCTCTGATTCATCTCCTGGATGGTGTGGCCATAGACCTCGTTAATCGTCTTGGACAGTTCCTCCTTGTGCTGTTCACTGGTGAGCTGCTTTTGAATATTGATAAAATGCCGGCAGTTTTCAGGTTTGTTGAGGCCATTGATGATAGCTACTGCCATTTGATCGCAACTTGTATAACCACAGGCAGCACAGTTGAGAAAATCACTCTCGTTTAGCTTGTACATTCTCTTGTGAGTATCTTCAATCTCCTGCTTGGAGGGAGCTTTGATGATAGACTTAAAAATGGATGAACGGTTGGTATAGGAACGCTTGTAAAGCCCTTCCTCCCAGTATTTGTTAAGGTATTTTTCCAGTCTCTTCTTACCAAAGAACTTTGCAAACGGGAACTTGAGCTTCCCGAACCCTTGCGCATACTGTTCCCGTGCTGCCGACTGCCGTTTTTCAATGGACAATTCAACCTCGTCGATGTGTTTCTCTCGGTTCGAGGTAGCCGGGCCTCCGTTACAACCCATCCGACAATTCAGACAATCCACCAGAGCGTATACCGGAGCTTTTTTCTTGGCAATGGTGTTTCCCAGTTGGGCTAAATAATGGTAAACCTCTGGAGAACCTTCTATCTTACGGGTATGGCTAGTGATGTTTTTGTCGTAGCGCTCCACCGTCCGCATCAGTCCTCCGGGCGCGGCAAAGAGCACAGCCCGTTCCGCCGGAGGATTGTCGTAGGGAACCTCCGCATACTGTCTAATGCTATCCTTCGTATTCGACAGATACCGCTCGATAGACCTAATGGTTACGTTGTAATCTCCAACGCCAACCACATCGAACTCCCGCCGCTTGGAATAACAAGGGGATATGACTGTGATCTTGTGTTCCTTGTATTGGGGATAGAAATGACGGATCATCTTCATAATGTGGACCATAGGACTATCAGCCGGAGCCAGATAGGGGATGAGTTCCGGTCGATATATTTCAATGAAGGAGACAAGGGTAGGACAGGGCTGGGCGATGATAGTAGCGGGCTTTTGCTTCTTCTGGTATTCAAGATAGGATTTAACCGTCAGCTCCGCTCCAAAGCTCACATCAAAGATTGCCTGAATCCCCAGTTTTTTCAGGAACCCATTGAACTTGAGGAACTCCCCGTCAAAACTCGTGGCAATAGCCGGAGCTACAATGGCTACCATTTTGACTCCAACTTTGAGGTCGTGCATAAACGCATCGAAGTCATCCAGTCCAACCCTTGCCCCATGGGAGCAGGCATGAATACACTCGCCGCATCCAATACAGAGGTTACTGTTACACTCAACCGTCTGACCAGAACCGTTATTACACATCTTCACCGGACAAACCTGAATGCAGCGATGGCAATTAACACACTTCTCGCTGATTATCTTGATAACCGGACGCAAGCCTTTATCATTCATAAAGTCCTCTCTTAGTAACATTTTCGACCATATACAAGAAATGTGTCAAGCATTTTCTTAAAATTTTAAAATTTTTTGAAGGCGCACGCGGCGCTATTGGCTGGAGATAATCTGGAGATAGTATAGTGAAAACCATGTCGTCCGCCAACTCAGCGGGAAGCCCCAAAAGTTGCTGAGGGAAAGCCCTGTTAAAAATATTGTGATTTCTGAAGCAAAAGAAGCTAACTTGGCACAGTTCTTGCTGGGGGGGGGGGGGGGCGAGTAATTTTTTCCCACCATATTAACCGTGGCGTATTGCGGCTTTTGAGGAGTCAGATTGTAAGCAGACTTGCGGCGCGCTTCATGATTCATAGAACCATCCTATCAGAAGTACAAAAACGTGTCAAGCAGTTTTCCCAAAGATTTTGCTGTCTGTCAAGCGCTTTGAGGAAACAGACTATGAACATGCTTGCGACATTCACGAAGGAAAGCGGAACGTTCACGAGGGGGAATGCGACATTCACGAGGGAAAATGAAGTATTCACGAGGGAAAATGAGACATTCACGAGGGAAAATGAAGTATTCACGAGGGGGAATGAGACGTTCACGAGGGAAAATGAGACGTTCACGAGGGAAAATGAAGTATTCACGAGGGGGAATGAGACGTTCACGAGGGAAAATGAGACGTTCACGATTAGGGATGTTCTATTCATGGATTAGTACATGTTGTTCTTAATCGCGCGCCTACCTTCCTGTAAAGGTGTCAGACATTTCAAGTGTCTGACACCTTTAGCGGCAAGGGCGTAGAATCCTTAGCGTAAAAAGTTGCTTTCTCTAGCCATATCAACGCCGGCTTTTTCCCAAGCCTGACCCCCAAGCTGGTCAAAATCCGCTACCCAGGCGTCCCAGTTTGCGCGGGTAAGCTGCCGCTCACCAGTGAGGAATTCCATAACACCCTGTTCATAGAAACGTTTGATGTCCGCAGACGGCGTCGGCAGGGTATCCACGCCAACAACAGTGTTCCATGGCCGCTTCTGCATATCCCGCAGAGTAAGCAGGGCGCTCATGGTCTTTCCTGATGTGGGCGCTTTGTAGGTGGGATACCGGGAAACCAGTTCAGCATCGGTGTTGCGCTGAATATAGCCGCGCAGCTGGGTAAAGGGAATCATCTCTGGTTTGGTATAGGCTTTGTTGGGGTCCGGCAAGCCGTCGACTCCGGGAACATTGTTAGCGTCGAGGGTGTAGTTTACCCCTAGTTCGCCCCATCCCAGAAGGTAGTACGCCTCGTCAGAAGCCATCCATTCAAAGAGCCGGGCAATCGCAGGCCCTTTCCCAGCCTGTATCGCCTTGGCAGACACCGCGATAATACCATAGGAATTGGAATAGCTGCCCACCGCCTGTTCCCCACGCGGACCTTTGGGAGGATCAAGCACTATCCAGTCGCCGTTGGGAAAATTCTTGTCAAAAGGCGCGTAGTTCGCTTCCGAAGCATAGGCAGAGTGATTCTCCCGCATTATTCCAAAGCGCCCCTGTTTCCATGCCGCCCGAAAATCGTCTCTGGCGTAACTCATCCAGTTCGGGTCGATAACTTTTTCGTCTATGATACTTTTGACATAGGAGAGCGCCTCAAGATAAGCGGGTTTACGAACATTCAGTCCCGGACTTGTTTTTGAGAGATTCCATGTGCCAACCACGCCAAAAGCCCCAAAGAAGGGGTCCATACGACTTCCCAGTCCTTCTGTATTGGCGGAAATATCGATAAAAGCGCCGTATCCATAGGTATCGTTCTGGCCATTGCCATCAGGATCGTTAAAGGTAAACGCCCGCATCACCGCAAGATAGTCCTCAGTGCTTACCGGAACCTGAAGCCCCAGATTGTCCAGCCAGTCTTTACGGATAAGCATACCCTCGTTACGGGGCTGACCGCCGCCATTATAGGCAATGCCGTAGGATTTCCCATTAAACGAGGTAAACTCCCGTCCATCAGGCCCGCCGTACTGCTTATACCAACTCGGCATAAGGTCATAAAGCTCGTCCACTGAGGCAATCACGCCGATATTGGCCAGGCTCGGCAGGATGTCCCGTGGAACCAGGAACATATCCGGCAGCGCGTTAGCCGCAGCCGCGGCGTTTATCTTGGTCTTCCGGTCCCCATCAGAGCTGGGTAACATGGTTAATACCCAGTTGATATTCAGCTTTTCCCTGACAATCTGGAACGCTTTCCATTCGGCGGGCGGCGGCCCGGCTTCGCTTGATGTCGCACCGAACCAGAAGTCAAGCGTTACTGCTTGATTCCCGGCAGCCTGCCTCGGCGCGGCTGCGCCAGACGCAAAAAGCGCCCCTGCTGTCATAAGCGCCAGTAACAGCAAACATACAAACCGCATCTGTCTTTTCATCATAAACCTCCTTAATATCTTACGCCTTTACAAGACGCTCTGTTTCTGAAACAGATTTAACTATTATGGCATAGGTTTATAGAATTATGTCATAATAGTTTGATATTCTTCAGGCTTTTCCTTTTTGCGGATAGATTAAACCCCGATTACGCCGTTGACTCTCGGAGCGTGTTCGTTGACGCTCAGAGCGTGTCTGTCCCTGATGTCTCTGTCCCT
>JAIRMT010000003.1 GCA_031258505.1 Treponema sp. | reverse complement strand
CGATCACGCCCACGATCGAGACACGATCACGCCCACGATCGAGACGCGATCTCGCCCACGATCGAGACGCGATCACGCCCACGATCGAGACACGATCACGCCCACGATCGAGACACGATCACGCCCACGATCGAGACACGATCACGCCCACGATCGAGACGCGATCACGCCCACGATCGAGACGCGATCACGCCCACGATCGAGACACGATCACGCCCACGATCGAGATACGATCACGATTATGGACGTTCTGCCTGCGGGTGTGGCGGCTGAACGGCGACAGCCGAAGGTTTTATTCAAGAAAGCAGTGGCGAGACACGCCTTAGAGCTGGTGTGTATCTAATATGCGGGCTAGTGCAAGAAAGTAGCGGCCAGCCGCTCGTGTAAGCCCACATACCTGTCGCGTATAAGGCATAAAAGGTTCCTATGCGTTTATCCTGCCCGTATGTTCATGGATAAACACTGATCATAGATTCCAGTTCACGTGCTGAACTTTTCTCAGGCCGCTCACACAAAATCGATCTCGACGTAATCGAAATGTTCTGCTAAGTTATAGATATGCAAGCACTTATGAATGTTCTGGCGACTCTCACCAGTCTCTACATGATCCTGATCTTTGTGCGGATCATGCTTACTTGGTTCAGCGGGGCTCAGTATGGCAGACCGCTTGAAATCCTCAGCCGCATTACCGATCCGTATCTGAACTGGTTCCGACGCTTTACCGTGCTGCGAACCGGTATGCTGGACTTGTCCCCGATTGTGGCAATGGCGGCGCTTTCGCTCGTGAACCAGGTCTTTCTAACCATTGCGCACTATGGGCAGATCAGGCTGGGGATCATTCTGGCAATGCTGGTATCAGCGCTATGGTCGGCAACGTCTTTTCTGCTGGGCTTCTTCTCCATCGTACTGATACTGCGCCTGATCGCTTACCTGGCGCGACAGGACATCTACTACAACCCCTTCTGGAAGATGGTGGACACCATTTCCCAGCCCGTGCTGTACCGTATCAAGCGTATTCTCTTTGGGCCGCGTATCGTCAATTATCGGAACGGTCTCATCGTGTCGATCTTGAGTCTGGTCGGTATCTCCGTAGGTATCCATTTTCTGGTTGGTTTCGCAATTTCGTTACTAGAACGCTTCCCTCTATAAAGCATGTTTTTGCGGGAACTAAATGCGTCGCTTGACCATATCAAAGGCGTGGGTACTGAGCTGAGGAGCGCGTTTACCCGCCTCGGCGTTACTAGTGTGAGTGGGTTTTTGTGCTATTATCCCCGCGATTGGGAAGACCGAAGCCGGATTGTCCCTATCACAGAATTCCAGCACGCAACCGTTTGTACACAGGTTCGGGTCATTGCCCATGACTGGTTCGGCTTTGGGGCAATGAGAACCCTCAAGGTTCATGTTGAGGACGCGAGTGGACAGGGTGTGCTGGTCTGTTTCAAGCGCCCCTTTCTTCAAAACCAACTCTTGGTAGGGAAGCAATACTGGCTTTGGGGAACTTTCTCCTATAAATATGGGGAGCTTCAGTCCAGTACCTTTGAGATAGAACCGGTTCAGGGTGAAGCGGGCAAAAATTTTGGCTGTCTTATACCCGTCTACCGTTTAAGCGCAAAGTTAAGAGCCGGTACGCTGCGGCGCTGTATGAAACAGGCGCTCGATCAGTACGCCAAGCCGCTTGAGGACGAGGTGCCGGCTTATCTCATTGAGCGTCGGGGACTTTTCCCCAAATCCCAGGCAATCAGGACGATTCATTTCCCCACTTCGCTTGAGGAACTGGAACGGGCAAAACAAACGCTCGTATACGAAGAGCTTTTTTACCTTGAAATAGTGGTGGTGAAACGGGCCATTGAGCGGCGTCAGACGTCAGGCAGGCAATCGCCTGACGCGCCGATTTCCTCTTTGCAAAGGCGTCTGCTTGAGCGCCTGCCTTTCAGCCTCACTCAGGGGCAACTCGTGGCGCTCGCCGATATTAACCGGGACATGGACGGGCCATACCCTATGGCGCGACTGATTCAGGGCGATGTTGGTTCCGGGAAAACACTGATAGCGTTTCTGGCGGCACTCAGGGTAGCTGAAATGGGTGGACAGGCGGCGCTTATGGCTCCCACCGAGTTACTGGCGCGTCAGCACGCCGAAAACGCGGCGCGGCTTCTGGAACCACTTGGTCTGCGGCCTGCGTTTCTCACTGGTAACATCAAATCATCGGGCCGCGCCCAGCTTCTCAAAAACCTTGCTCTTGGTCAAATTGACTTTGTAATAGGAACTCATGCGCTTTTCTCAAGAGATGTGTATTACAGAAACCTGCGGCTGGTCGTGATTGATGAACAGCACCGCTTCGGAGTTTTACAGCGTCAGGCGATTGTGGAGAAGGGCGAACAGCCCGACCTCCTGATGATGAGCGCCACGCCTATACCGCGCACGCTGGCGCTCACGGTTTTCGGAGACATGGACGTGTCAATCATTCGGGATATGCCGCCGGGAAGAAAGCCAGTTATCACGCACCTCGCGCTTCAATCCAATGAGACGAATGTCTATGACTTTGTACGAAAGCAGCTTGCAGCAGGCAGGCAGGCATACTTCGTGTATCCGCTTATTGAGGCTGACGAAAACAAGTCGCTCAAGGCCGCTGAGTCTATGGCAACCCGGCTTTCTGAGGAAATCTTCCCTGAGTACGATATGTCGCTGATTCACTCGAAGTTGAGCGAGGAGGAAAAGCGGATAACCATGGAAAACTTCCGTAAGGGCGTGATTCGCGTACTTGTGGCTACAAGCGTGGTCGAAGTGGGCGTTGACGTGCCAAACGCCACTTGCATGGTTATTGAACACGCCGAACGTTTCGGGCTTTCCGCCTTGCATCAGTTGAGGGGGCGCGTAGGACGAGGCAGTGAACAGTCCTACTGTTTCCTTGTTTATGCTGATGATGAGAACAATCGCCTCTCGGATAACGCCAGAGAACGGCTTAAAGTGATGAAGAACAACACGGATGGTTTTATTATCGCCGAGGAAGACCTGCGGCTTCGCGGCCCAGGTCAGATCGCGGGTATTGAGCAGTCAGGCAACATTGGTTTGAGTATCGCTGATCTGGTGCGGGACATAAACATCCTTGAACATGCCCGCGCCGATGCTTTTGCCATGCTGGAAGCAGACCCTGAGCTGGTCCAGAGCGAGCATCAATGTGTCGCACAGGTACTCAAACGCGCCCCGCCCTTTGCCAACATCACATTATAGCTTTCCCCTGCTCATCTGGCGCTACTGTTCACCCAAGAGCGACAGCAGCGCCTCATTGCCGGTGTTTTTCCCCATCTGCGTGATGAGCGCCGCCATATCCCGCGCCAGAGGCGCGTGGAACTTTCTTTCAAGCGTAACAAGCGAGAGCGCGTGCAGCCCAAGACGGGCGAGCAGGGGACGTTCCTCAAATGTATCCCCGCGCCAGCCGCGCTTGAACGAAGAGAGCAGCACGGGTTTCTGACTCCTGCCATACAGAGAATCACAAACCAGCGGATAACCCAGCCTTGCCAGATGAACGCGAATCTGGTGGGTGCGTCCAGTTTCAGGCAGCGCCTCAATCACGCTATAGGTTCCCACGCTTCCCAGAACCCTGAACACGGTACGCGACTTTTTGCCCTGATACTGATCGATAATGGTACGGTGCTGCTTATCCCCGTCTGGCACAAGGGAAAGCTCGCAGGTGGTTTCAGCCCATGCGGGCCTGCCGTGGATAATGGCGATGTAGCGTTTCTTCACCAGCCGGTTCTCAAACGCGACTGAAAGCTGCCGCTGAGTCTCCTCATCCCGCGCAAATAGCACCAGCCCGGACGTGTCGCGGTCAATGCGGTGTACCGTGAACACGCGATAGGGCAAAAGCAGGTCAAGCCGTTCCTTTGCCGCATCCCAGCGGTCGCCCCCCACCGCGACACCTGAAGCCTTGTTCACCGCCATAATCTGTTTGTCTTCATACACTACGCTAAAGAGCGCCTGCTGTTTCATGTTTTGTATGTTGGTATACTCTTTTTTGACTGTCAAGGTATGTTTTTACGTGTTTCATAGAACTTCAGGAGCATGGCGCATAAGATTCCAGCTGTCTGCGGCGTTTTGCCAGCCCATCCCAAACATTCCAAGAACCCTATGAAACTTTGCTAGACCTTTCCAGAACTTGCGGAGAATCCTGCGGATACTTCGCAGACCTCGCTGAAACGCCTATGCCATCAGCCGCATCAGCCGCTTCTACAAAACCATCAGACAGAGCATAAGTCTGCCTGACCAGCCGCTTTTCATGCGCGCCGCCTTCGCTCCGGCCTATGGCGTGAAGACAGGTCAGGCGCTTTGTTTAAAAAAAAGCAGAATTATCCATGTTTTTTGCAAGTTAGTCTATGTTATAAGAAATGGCGGCAGGTTTAGGCTGAATGTATGAAACAGGGGAACAAGGAGACTGAATATGTCGAACAAAGAGACCTTCCTTAACCGCTTTGTCAAGTATCGGGTGTTTTTAATTATGCTGATTCCGGCGCTTGTCTATACTATTGTCTTCGCCTACCTGCCAATGGCCGGTATTGTTATGGCGTTCAAGAAGTATAACTATGTTGATGGGATATTCAAGTCCCCATGGAACGGCTTCAAAAACTTTGAGTTTTTCTTTCAGTCGGGTAAAGCCCTGCTCGTTACCAAAAATACCGTGCTATACAACATTCTGTTCATAGTTTTTAACACGGCGCTGCAGATGGCGGTGGCGATACTCCTTGTGGAAATGAAAAACCGGTATTTTCGTAAGATTTCACAATCAGTGATGTTTTTACCCTACTTTATCTCATGGGTCATTGTCTCTGTTCTCGCCTTTAATATCCTCAGCTATGATTTTGGCTTTCTTAATTCCATTATTCAGGCGCTGGGCGGGGAGAAAATTAATTTTTACGCGGACGGCAAAGTCTGGCCGCTCATCCTTACGTTTTTTGGCGCGTGGAAGGGCGTTGGCTATGGCTCGGTGATGTATCTTGCGGCGCTCATGGGCATAGACACCTCGCTCTACGAGGCGGCTTATATTGAAGGGGCAAATGAATTTCAGCGGATATTCAAAATAAGCATACCTCTTATGATGCCGACGGTGATTATTCTGCTTCTTCTTGCTATAGGCGGTATATTTAGGGGCAATTTCGATATGTTTTACAACCTCGTTGGCAATAACGGGCTTCTACATAACGCTACTGATGTTATTGATACCTTTACCTTCCGCGCGCTTATAAACAATAACGATTTTGGTATGTCAGCGGCGGCTGGTTTATATCAGTCAATTTTGTGCTTTATCACAATACTTTTGGCGAATAAAGCGGTGAAACTGTATGACCCAGATTACAGTCTCTTCTAATTTATAAAGGGGGAATAGATGACAAGCGGAACAGCGCGCTATAAAATTAGGCGCAAATGGGATTCAAAGGTGTTGTCCATGATTGCGTATACGCTCAACGGCTTTGTGGCGCTGGTGTGTCTTGTGCCGTTCATCATGGTATTGTCGGCGTCATTTTCTTCGGAAACATCAGTGCAGCTTCAGGGTTTTTCCCTCCTGCCGCGGGATATTTCTCTGGAGGCGTATAAGACTGTTTTTAAGGAGCCGTCGGTTATTGCGCGGGCTTATGTGATTACTATTTTACTTACGCTTTGCGGTACCGCGCTTGGGCTTTTTATACAGACGATGACCGCGTATGTGCTTTCGAGGAAAGATTTTGCGTGGAGGAATCGTTTTTCCTTTTTCTTTTATTTTACCACTCTGTTTAACGGCGGGCTGGTTCCTTCATATATTCTTATGACGCGCTACCTGCACATGAAGAATAATTACCTTGCGCTGTTAGTACCGTTTCTGTTTAGCGTGTATAACCTGCTTATTATGAAGAGCTATATCATGGTTATACCTGATTCGCTGTCTGATGCGGCCAAAATTGACGGCTGCGGGGAGTTTCGGACGCTTATTCAGGTGATTATGCCGATGCTGAAGCCCGCGCTCGCCACAGTGGGGCTTTTTATCGCGCTGGCCTACTGGAACGACTGGTATAACGCCATGCTTTATATTTCCAATGAAAAGATGCAGCCGCTCCAGTATTTCTTATACAATCAGGTTAATAATATAGAAGCGTATAAAAAGATAATCGCGTCTAATGCGGTTGGGGCTGATGTTGCGGCTGCTATCAATATGCCGACGCAAACGCTTAAAATGGCGCTGACTGTGGTTGTAACCGGGCCTATTGTGCTTTTATATCCGCTGGTGCAGAAGTATTTTGTGCAGGGTATAACCATAGGAGCGGTTAAAGGTTAGGGGAATTGTCAGGTTTTTATAGACCTGCAGCAATATTTTAATTTAATGGAGGAAAGATAGATGAAAAGAACTATCTTTGCACATGGAAGGCTGTTTATCGGGCTGCTTTTTGTAATGGCGTCTGGTATGGTTTTTGGCGGCGGAGGCGCGCAAGGCGCCGCGTCTGGCGGAGCAAGCGGAAGCAAAACCTATAATGGGATTGATGTTTCCGCGCCGCAGACAATTAAGATGTATCTGCTTGGAGATAAGCCCAAGGATTTTGACATAGTATATGCCGAACTCAACAAAAGGTTTCAGGAGAAACTGAATACGACTATTTCTGTATCATTTCTTTCCTGGGCGGAACATGGGCAGAAGTATCCGCTGCTTTTTTCCGGCGGAGAGGACTTTGACCTGATTTTTACTGCGGCGCAATGGGCGCACTATGAGACTACGGCGGCTATGGGCGGCTTCTACGCGCTGAGTCCTGAGTTTATACAGAAGTACGCGCCGGGCATTAAGGCGACTGTACCGCAAGTTGGCTGGGATCAGGCTGCTATTGCGGGGAAAATCTACATGATTCCCCAGTATCAGAACGAGTTTAACGCGGATGTAGTTGCGCTGCGCGGGGATATTATGGCGAAATACGGCTATACTGATATAACGAGTCTTGATCAGCTGCTTGAGTTCTATGGTAAGGTCGCGGCGGATCAGGCAAGCGCTGGCATATCTCCGCTGGGCAACGCGAGCGGCGGTTTACTGTACGATTATTTCCGGCAAAACGGCATGGCTGTTATGCCCGGTTCCATGAGCGAGTTCTTTATTTACCACACCCAAGACCCAAGCGACACCAAAGTTACCTATCTTCTTGACTGGCCGCTGTTCGAGCAATATTGCCAAGCCATGAAAACGTATTACGAGTGGGGTTTCTGGTCAAAAGATTCCCTTGCCTCAACGGATCAGCGGCAGGATGGTTTGCTTCGCGGGACTGCGGTGTCTATGAGCTGGAATCTCGGCTCGGTTAAGAGCTTTGTGGACGAGGCGAACAAGGCGCATCCAGCGTGGAATATCAATATGTACGACCTTTACCCGAATATTCCCAAAGGAGTGAAGCCGTATATCAACAATGGCATGGCTATTAACGCGGCAAGCAAGAAAAAAGAGCGGGCGATGATGGCGCTTGACCTTTTGTACACTGATAAGGAGATTCACGATCTGGCGCTCTACGGTATTGAGGGTACGCATTGGAAGCCGGTTGGCGACGACCAGTATGAGAAGCTGGCGAGATCAGCGGATTTCAGCCCGGGCGCGTACTGCAACTGGGGTTGGAACAATCAGAATCTGTCGCGTACCGAGTATGTGGCCAATCCCACGCCGGTTGACTTAAAAGCTAGGGCGCTTGAGGCGTCGTGGAACAAGAATATTAAGCCGGATCACTTGTTTGACGGGTTTAGTTTTGACAAGTCGCGCATTACTTCGGAGGTTGCCATGGTTGAGTCCATAGTGGCCGAGTATTACACGCCGCTCATCAGCGGCATGGCGGGAGATGTGCCGGCGGCAATCAGGGCGCTTCGGACGCAGGTAGAAAA
>JAIRMT010000002.1 GCA_031258505.1 Treponema sp. | reverse complement strand
GTACGATAGTATTTTCAGCATTCTTCCCTATTAGGGTGTAGTAGTGTTATCATAACCCTATGCTGAAACCTCTTATCAAAGAAATCCTGGCCCAGGGCCAGACGCCATCTTATGGTGACTGTATTGTTCGCGGCTGGGTTAGAAGCAAGCGGGAACTCAAAAACCTCATCTTCGTTGACGTCAATGATGGTTCCTGCTTTAACAGTATCCAGTGTACTTTTGATCGTGCCAGAGCGTTATCGCCGGAGACTGAGTCGGGGCTGGCGACGCTTTCCACAGGCTGTTCTGTTGAGATACAGGGGCGGATCGCGCCATCGCCAGCGTCTGGCCAGGCAGTCGAGCTTGTGGGCATAAGCCTGCGTGTGCTTGGAACAGCGCCAGTGGAGACGTATCCGCTCCAGAAGAAGGCGCACTCGATTGAATTCTTGCGGGAAATCGCCCACCTGCGCGCCCGTACCAACACCATTGGAGCAGTGGCGCGGGTGCGGAGCAGATTGTCCTTTGCGGTACATGAGTTTTTTCAACAGCGCGGCTTTCGTTATATTCATACCCCAATCATCACCGCCAGCGACGCTGAAGGTGCAGGCGCTATGTTTCAGGTAACGACACTGGATATGGATGCTATTGCTAAAAGCGGCAAGGCGCCGGACTTTCACAAAGATTTCTTTGGCAAGAAGAGCTTTTTAACCGTGTCTGGTCAGCTTGAGGCCGAGACCTACGCCACAGCGCTGTCGCGAGTCTACACCTTTGGGCCAACCTTCCGCGCCGAGAACTCCAACACCACGCGCCATCTCGCTGAGTTCTGGATGATTGAGCCGGAAATTGCCTTCGCTGAACTGGAAGATAACATGAGCCTTGCCGAAGATTTTCTCAAGGCGCTGTTCACTGTTGCTCTTAACGATTGCGCCGATGACCTGGCGTTCTTTGACGCTCGCGTTGAAAAGGGCATTGTCAAAACCTTGCATTCCGTTGTTGACGCCCACTTCACCCATATCACCTATACCAACGCCATTGTTGAGCTTGAAAAAAACGCCGCTGCCTTTGAGTTTAAGCCTTTCTGGGGTTGCGATCTCCAGAGTGAGCATGAAAAGTTCCTCACCGAAAAGGTGGCGCGCGGACCAGTCATTGTTACCGACTATCCCAAAGAGATAAAAGCCTTTTATATGAAGCAAAATGATGATGGCAAGACTGTTCGAGCAATGGATGTGCTGGTACCGAGGCTGGGCGAAATCATTGGCGGCTCCGAGCGTGAGGCTGACCTTGGGCGGCTGGAAGCGCGGATGGGCGAGCTTGGTATGCGGCTTGAAGATTATTGGTGGTATCTTGACCTGCGGCGTTTTGGCACAGTTCCCCATTCCGGCTTTGGCATGGGCTTTGAGCGACTTATCCAGTACATTACCGGCATGGCGAACATCCGCGATGTGATTCCCTATCCCCGCGCTGTTGGGCAGGCGGAGTTCTAGCTATAGGTTGCATGGGCAACTCTGGTTCAGACTACCCATGCTTCCATCAAATCAACTCAAGCCAGAACCGCCTTGAGTATAGCAAGCCCTTCAGCGATTTCTGCATCGTTTATCGTATACGGCGGCAGGAAGCGCAGGGTGTTCTTGCCAGCTGAAAGCACTAACAAGCCCTGAGCAAGACAGGATTCCAGTATCGGCCATGCCTCGACCGTGATGTCCGCGCCTATCATCAGGCCGCATCCCCGTATTTCCATGATCTTGGGGTGCTTCCAGCCGCGAATCGTACTTTGTATCAAGTCTCCCTTGCGCGTTATCTCTTTGAGGAACAGGGGATTCGTTACAGTTTCAAGCACAACCAGACCTGCGGCAGCAGCAAGCGGGTTGCCGCCAAAGGTACTGCCGTGATCGCCAGTGCTGAACGTGTCCGCCGTCTTTTCGCCAGCAAGCACCGCGCCTGCAGGTACGCCACCGCACAAGCCCTTTGCCAGCGTAACAATGTCGGGCTGAACGCCGTAGGCTTCACAGGCCAGAAACGTTCCAGTACGACCTATGCCGCATTGGATTTCGTCAAAGATGAGCAGTATGTCCCGCTCGGCGCAGAGTTTTGCCACTGCCGCGATATACGCGCTGTCCTGGGGCCGGATGCCGCTCTCACCCTGAATAGCCTCGATGATGATGCCAGCGACCGTATCCTTGTTCAGAGCCTGATCCAATGCGGCAAGATCGCGGGACTGCACATACACAAAGCCTTCGGTAAAGGGACCAAAATCCTTATGGAACACATCCTGACCCGTCGCCGACAGCGTGGTGATGGTGCGCCCGTGAAAGCTTCCCCGAAGGCTGACAATCGTGTGCCGTCCGGGGCCATGTTTCATCAGCGAATACTTGCGCGCAATCTTGCAGGCGCCCTCATTGGCTTCCGCGCCGGAGTTGGCAAGGAAAACCCGCTTCATGCCAGCGCACGCTGCCACCAGCTTTTCAGCAAACGCTGCGGACACGTCGCTCTGGTAATAATTGCAGACGTGGTTGAGCTTTGCCGCCTGTTCCGCTATAGCCTTCACCAGCGGCGGGTAGGCGTGTCCCAGACAGTTCACCGCGATACCAGCCGTGAAGTCCAGATACCGCTTGCCATTCACGTCAAAAAGATACGACCCATCACCCTTCGTAAACGTTACCGGCAAGCGATGATAGGTATTCATAAACACATCAGCCATTTTTTCTTCCTTAAATTATGATTTGATGACGGGAAATTTCGCCGCCTTGCGATTTCACACAATCGCGGTTCCAAGATTCTGCACCGAGAGCAATGCGTGGGGACGACGGCCATCAATGATGCGCGTTTCCTTTACACCGCCTGCCAGCGCTTTGATACAGCAGTCAGCCTTGGGAATCATGCCCTTGCTTACCACGCCGTCTTGCCTGAGTTGCTCCAGTTCAGCCCGCGACAGTTCGCTTATAAACGAGGACGGGTCTCTGATGTCGCGCAAAAGCCCGGGCACATCGGTCATAAGGATAAGCCGGGCGGCTTTCGTCGCAATAGCAAGCTCCGCCGCCGCGGTATCGGCGTTTACATTGAGGCTGCGCCCTGCATCCTCGTCCAAGTCCAGCGCAACTGAGGACACTACAGGAATGAAGCCGCTATCGAGGACCTGGTTCAGCACATCAAGGTCGACGCTCTCGATTTCTCCGACAAGACCGAGGTCTACACTCGTGATACGCCGCGCCTTGAGTAGGCCGCCGTCAATACCGCAGAGACCCACGGCTTTGCCTCCCTGCGCCTGAATAAGGGCGGCAATCTCCTTGTTGAGCTTACCGCACAAAACCATCTGTACGATCTCCATGGTTTCCTCATCCGTATAGCGCAAGCCGTTTACAAAGCGGCTTGTTTTATTAACTCTTCTAAGCATAGCATCGATCTCCGGGCCGCCGCCGTGAACCAGTATAACCCGTTCCTCTTCTGCTATATGGATTAGATCCTCAATAACCGCAGTTTTGAGGTACTCGTTGATCATGGCGCTTCCGCCATACTTGATAACTGTTGTTTGCATCATGCACAAGTTATAGCACGTTTTATTGGAAATAGGCTATAATACCTTATGCGTTATTCTTGTTTACATACCCATACCACGTTTTGTGATGGAGAGGACGATATCGAAACCTTTTGCCGAGTTGCGTATGAGAAAGGGCTTGATAGCCTGGGTTTCAGCGCCCATGCGCCTATCAGGAAAAAGACTGGCTGGACATCAGACTGGCATCTGCCGGACGAGCGGCTCTCCGAATACCTTGACGCGGTACGGGAGGCGCGACAACGCTGGGAAGGGAGGCTCCGCGTATTTGCCGGGCTTGAAATCGACTTTGTCGCAGGGCTTATGGGGCCAGCCGACAGAGATTATCGGGAACTGGGACTGGATTATTGTATCGGCTCAGTTCATTACCTTATTCCACCATGCGGAGAACCTTTCGAGGTTGATGGCTCCCCTGAAAAATTCGCCAAAGGGATTGAAGAAGGGTTTTCTGGAGATGTCGAAGCAATGGTGGACGCCTACTGGCACGCGGAAGAAGCGCTCATTCGCGCCGGAGGGTTTGATATTCTGGGGCATATCGACCTTATCAAAAAAAACAATCAAGATAATCACTGGTTTTCGCTTGAGTCCGAGACCTACCGCGCCCATCTTGTGCGGATCGCGGACTGTATCGCGCAGATGTATGGGTCTTCACCGTTTATAGTCGAGGTCAACACTGGTGGCCTTAACCGAGGGAAAACACGGGATACCTACCCTTCCTTGCCGCTGCTGCGCTTATTACGGGAGCGGGATGTACCGCTCATCATCACTGCCGACGCACACCGCGCTTGCCATCTGGATGGCCATTATGCGGCGGCGCAAGAGACACTTCGTGAGATTGGTTATAAAATCGCTCATTTTTCTCTTGTCGGTTTTAATATTTGTAAGTATATTACTTATATTAGGAATGATTCCCAATATAAAAAAAAGGTTTAGTTATGAAGAAACATAGTAAGAAACGTGACGCTATTTTGGAGCTTATCCAATCAACCTCGTCGCATCCGAGCGCTCGTTGGATTTACGAGCAACTCAAAGATCGGATTCCTGGACTTTCCCTTGCCACTGTGTACCGCAACATCAGTCTGTTCCTGAAAGAAGGAACCATCATCTCTGTTGGCGTGGTGAATGGAGAGGAACATTTTGATGGCTTTATTGATCCGCGTCCTCACTTGATATGTACTCACTGTGGGCGGGTCATTGATATCCCGAATCCCAACATGGAACTTCTCAGAGTCATCGCCGAACAACAGCAGGAACTGCGCTTAATTCCCCATGGCTTCAGTATTGATTACCGAAGGGTAATCTTCTACGGTATCTGTGAGGACTGCAGCATGAAAAACGCTGAAAGTACGGAGCGTGCAGAGCAGCCGAAAATCAAGCAGGAAAATGTTGGGTAAGCATCGGAATCTAAGTTATCGGAGTTACGAAGCTCCGATAACCCAAACGGAAACTACCGGCGTAGGCCGTTAGGAATATTTAAAATACAGGAGAAAAAAATGAAGTTTGTTTGTCTAGTCTGTGGTTATGTACATGAGGGTGATCAGCCGCCAGCGGCGTGTCCCCAGTGTAAGGCCCCTGCGTCTAAGTTTAAGGCGCAGGGTGCGGGAACTTCCTATGCTGCGGAGCATGTGGTCGGTGTTGCAAAGGGTGTTGAGGAAGATATTCTTGAGGATCTGAGGGCGAACTTTAACGGCGAGTGCAGTGAAGTTGGTATGTACCTTGCCATGAGCCGCGTCGCGGAGCGGGAAGGTTATCCTGAGATTGCCGAGGCGTTCAAGCGATACGCCTTTGAGGAAGCTGAACACGCTGCAAAGTTCGCCGAGCTTCTTGGTGAAGTCATCACCGACAGCACCAAGCGCAACCTCGAACTCCGCAGTGCCGCCGAGCAGGGCGCCTGCGAAGGCAAATTCAAGCTCGCCAAGCTTGCCAAAGAGCGCGGCTACGACGCTATCCATGACACAGTTCACGAGATGGCGCGCGATGAGGCCCGCCATGGCTGCGGCTTCAGTGGCCTGCTGAAGCGCTACTTCGCATAAACACGAGCCACAATTCGTTACCGCTGTTCCTTATGGAACAGCGTTTTTTTTACCAGGACAAGACCTGCCTCCACCGGAAGCGCAGGTGGTTGGAGAAATCGCCCGACAGCCCGCGTATTGAACCACAGTTACCAGATACTCGACCGTAACGCCCAGCGCAGACCAACACATCAGCCGGCAGCACGGATGTCCATACACCCAGTACCAATTACGGCGGGAAGGAACAAAAATGTTAGCGTATAGTTTCCCAGCCATTGAGCTGTTAAGCAGGACGTGTAGTCCGCGACCATGCCAGAAGCGCCTTTTCAATCACTTCATCCATATCGTAATACCGATATTCCCCCAGCCGACCGCCAAATAGAACATTCTTTTCATGTTCAGCAAGTTGCTGGTAACGCGCATATATCCTCATATTGTTTTCATCGTTTATTGGGTAAAACGGCTCCGCGCCTTCTTTCCATTCAAGCGGATATTCCTTGGTAATCACTGTTTGACGCTGATTACCCGCCTCAAAGTGTTTATGTTCAATAATGCGCGTGTACGGCGTTTCCCGGTCAGTATAATTCACCACCGCGTTTCCCTGATAGTTTGCGCAATCCAGCGTTTGCGTCTCAAAGCGCAGCGAACGGTATTCCAGCGCGCCATAGCGATACGCATAAAACTCATCTATCCTGCCGGTATACACAATCTTATCCGCTATTGATTCACAATAAGCCCGCTCTTCCAGAAAATCCATGCCAGTCTTTGTTTCAATGCCGGCAAGCAGCCCGTCTATCAGTTTGTTATATCCACCCTTCGGAACACCCTGATAATCATCATCAAAGTAATTATTATCAAAGGTAAACCGCACGGGAAGCCGTTTTATGATAAACGCCGGCAGCGCGCCGCAGCTCCGTCCCCATTGTTTTTCCGTATAACCCTTTATCAACACTTCGTATATTGTTTTCCCGACCAATGAAATGGCCTGCTCCTCAAGATTCCTCGCTTCAGTAATTCCCGCCTCTTTTCGCTCTTGCTCAATTTTTGCCTGCGCCTCTTCCGGCCTGCTCACGCCCCACAGCGCATAAAATGTATTCATATTAAAGGGTAAATTGAACAATTTGCCTTTATAGTTTGCCATTGGTGAATTGGTATATCGGTTAAACGGAACAAAGGAATTGACGAAATCCCAGACTTCCCGATTGCTGGTATGGAAGATATGCGCTCCGTATTGGTGTACGTTTATATCGGCGATATGTTTACAGGCGATATTCCCGCCAAGATGCGAGCGCTTATCAATCACCAGAACCTGCTTTCCCGCCTGTTTCGCCTTATACGCAAACACCGC
>JAIRMT010000122.1 GCA_031258505.1 Treponema sp. | reverse complement strand
AATAAATAAAATGGTGAATAGAATTAATTCAACGCCGATGAAGTGTTTGGGTTACAGAACCCCTGCTGAGGTTTTTGCCAAATGCGGGGGTGTTGCACTTGCCGGTTGAATCCGGCGAGTTATGCGAAATGGCTTAGTTGAAAATAGAATTTTTGATATTGAATAAATATTTGAAAAAGAATATAATAAAATGTATATTCTATTTATGGAGGATAAAATATGGATAGTATAATATCGCTGGAAAATGGATCGGGAGCTTTTTTAAGAAATAATGGTAAATATCTTCTTATAAAACGGTCTGCGGAAAGGAAAATAGCCCCAAATGTATGGAGCTGTGTTGGTGGACACATGGAACAAAATGAAATAAATAACCCGTTGGATACTTGTTTACGTGAGATAGCGGAAGAAACTGGGATAGAAAAAGAACATATAATTAATCTAAAATTGCGGTATATTATTATTCGGCGTTTTGAAAATACAATCAGACAAAATTATATTTATTTTGGTGAAACAAACATGGAAAGATTTATTGACACGGATGAAGGGAAATTATACTGGATAAAAGAAGAAGAACTATTGAATAGGGAATATACTCAGACGTATACAGCAATGCTTCAACATTATATAAACAATAAGGACAAACAGGAAAAAATAACTGTAGGGGTAGCAGGGAATATTAATGGAAAACTAAAAATGAATTGGACAATGGTAGAAGATTTTAAATAAAGAGTAATAAACCAATTTATTGAGATATGGCAAATTAACTGGCATGTATGGCAAAACGCCACTTCGCATAACAGGACTGTATATGCTTCGCCGCTAAAGCGATTCGGGGTTCCGTTTCGCTAGGTCGTTTCACTCACTCTCACCCTTGCCGATCCGGGGCATGGTGGCGTTTATGCTGATGCTTTGAAAAAGCAACAGCCCTTTTTTTCCGGCCCTCGGAGAGCAGCCCCAGTCCGTGGATAATGGGGGCGCGGGGACTTTTGAAACGCAACTGCTCTCCTTAGTAGATTATTTCACCGGAATCAACAGGTATCGCGCCGAAAATCGCCCGCATCGTCTCGAGAACCTCCAGCAAAGCCGTGATAGCATGGATCATCTCGCCCCAGCGTGAGCTATACTTTGGTATAAGCTCCTTCAACACCGCATCGAGACGGATACTTGTTCTCGATGCGGGATATCAGCTTCACTTTTTATTGATACAACACCGCCATCGACAGTCCCGGCAGTGTTACCGTGCCTTCAACGCTGTTAAGCCGGCTTGTTCCAGCGTTGAAGGCGTCTACAACCTGACTCCAAGCGCCGTTTTCGGGAAGCGTCAGCGTTACCAGCTCGCTGTTCGCGTTATAGGCAACAAAAATCGTCTTCCATGCGTCGCCGTTGGCGTTGTCTTTTAACACAAAACTCACAACGCAATTTTTTTGCTCTAAGACTTCCAGATGCCGCTCAATGTCAGCCTTAGTATCCATGCGAAAAGCGGGGTGAGCGCGGCGCAGGGCAATAAGACCCGCATAGTAATCAGTAACGGCGCTGTAGAGCGAGGCGTTCTCCCAGCGGATACGGTTAATGGCGTCAGGGCTGGCGTAGCTGTTGTGGTCGCCGAACTTGCTTCGCAGGAACTCGTCGCCGGCCTGGAAGAAAGGTATGCCCTGCGCGGTAAAGATGATGCCGTTGACAAGCAGTACCGACTTCACTGCAGCGTTGTCAAACAGCGGCTTGCTTGGATCAATGAGGCTGTAGGGATTGTTTTTAAGGTCGCTTGCCCCCAAAGATTTGGCGATTTTGTCCCAGAGGTTGAGGTTATCGTGGGCGGTAACGTAGTTGATGCTCTCGCTTGCCCGCGCTGTGAAGTCATTGACCGAACCCATGACGCCGTACACGATGCGGTCTTCAGCGCCGGCCTGTCCAGTGGCAAAGCCTTTGCCCGCGCCATCGCTGTCACCCTTAATCGCGGTTCTGATGTTGTCGTTAAACACCGCGAATCCCTTGTTCTTCTGCTTGCCTTTGGTGGTTTGCAACTGCTGTTCCAGTGGCGAACCGCCCGCTTGCCACGGCTCGCCATAGATGATAATGCTGGGATCAACCTTTGAACGAAGCTCGCTAGTGATCTGCTCCATCGTGGGAACATCGATCAGCCCCATGAGGTCGAAACGGAAACCGTCAACGCCGTACTCTTGCGCCCAGTAGAGGCAAGACTCGACAATGAACTTCCGTACCATGGGATGCTCCGACGCCACTTCATTGCCGCAACCAGAACCATTGGCATAGTCGCCGGTGTCGGTGAGCCGGTAGTAATATTGGGGAACTGCGGCGTCAAAGGGAGCGCCGCCAGTTTCAAACGTATGGTTATAAACAACATCCATCACGACGCGGATACCAGCGTTATGCAGCGCCTGCACCATTGCCTTGAACTCGCGGATACGCGAGGTCGGATCGCGGGGGTTGGTGGAATAAAAGCCCTCCGGCACGTTATAGTTGCGCGGGTCATAGCCCCAGTTGAACTTGGGATTCGGCGAGGATGGATCATCGGCGTTAAGCTCGTTCAGCGAGGCGAAGTCAAAGCTCGGCAGTAAATGAACGTGAGTAATGCCAAGCGCCTTGAGGTGATCCACGCCGCTTGCCGCGCCCGCGCTGTTCTTGGTAGCGGTCTCGGTAAAGGCAAGGAACTTGCCCTTGTTAGTCATGCCGCTATCATCGTCAATCGAGAAGTCCCGCACATGAAGCTCGTACAATACCGCGTCCTGCATATTGCCGGAGAACGCCGGTCGTGCTGCTGGCTGCCAAGCCGCTGGATTAGTGGCGGCGAGGTTGACGATTGCCATGCGCTGCCCATTTGCCGACACTGCTTTAGCATAGGGATCAGCGGCATAATTCACCGTGCCGTCAGCGAACTCCACGCGATAGAGGTAATACTTGCCGTCGAGGTTTCCTGTTACTGTGGCTGACCAGACACCAGTAGCCGCGTCCTTAGTCATGGCGCTAAGGTTTGTGGTCTCGTGGTTTGTAACCTTGCCCTCAGCATTGTACACTCCGGCATCGTCATACAGCGCCACTGACACTGTTGTCGCGGTCGGCGCCCAGAGCTTGAACACGCTCTGCGCCGCCGCATAGCTAACGCCGAGGTCAGCGCCGTTATAATAGAAAGAGTCGAGAATACCGCGCATGATTAGCGGCTTATCAGCGTGTTTGCCGCTTTCGTCGCGCACGACATAGGCTTGCGACACATCGGTAATGGCTTCATCAAGCGTGATGAGTACCTGCTTGCTAGTCTTACCCTTACGGGCAGCGCCGGCGAGTCGTTGTTCACCCTGATACACCGCGAAGACGCTGTAGTCATCCGGCGCATCCATCAGCCTGACAAGAAGTTCCGTAGCGCTATCAGCCACAGCGAACTGTATCGGCGGCGTACCTGTTACTGGTTTTGTCGTATACATCGTTTCATCTCCCTGCATAATCCATATCTCCTTTGCTTTAGTGAAGCGGTCAGGGTTCGTATCCTTCTCAGCCCAGTCATTACCCGGCTCGCTGCGCCGCACAATCACGCCGTATTCGTCGCTCTGTACGATTTCCGCGCTAATAGCTGCGGTAACAAAGCCGTCGCCATCCTTATCCCCAAAGGCAAAACCCTTACCTTCGCCGCCCGTGGGCCATACCCAGAGGTTCCAGCCATCGTAGACCCCATCATAACGGTAGTAATGCACAGTGAGCGCCGCTTCCGCGTTTACGGGTGGCGTTGTCGCCGGTGTTTCCTTTGCGCACGAGTACAGCGCAAGTAACGCGGCGATGATAGACAGTTTTTTCATAGTTTCCCCTGTGGTGTTACGTAACACCACTATAAACTTATATGGATTTGATTGATGTGTCAACCTTATTAAGGCGAAATTGACCTACAGCCAAATCATAAAAACCTACTTTGAGGAGAGGTTTCTGGCAAAAGGCTTATGTTTACGGCTAGTGGTGGAAACAGCCATGCGCTGCTCCCGCCACTATTTCTATTCCTTCACACCGCCAACGTTTAAGCCCACGACAAAGTAGCGCTGCATGAATGGGTAGACAATCAGGATTGGCAGGGCCGCAACCACTGTAATGGCAGCGCGAATACTCACTGGCGTTACCATGCTGGACGATTGCGACATAGCCATTGCGCCCACGTCAGCCGCACTCCTGGCCTGGGTCTGGCTTGATTGCAGGAACTCCATCAGCTTGTACTGGAGCGTGTGCAGGTAGGCGCGGCCAGAGTTGTAGATAAGAGTGTCAAACCAGGAATTCCACGCGCCAACTGCCACGAATAATGACACGGTCGCCAGCACTGGCAGGCAAAGGGGCAGTATGATGCGTATGAAAATCCAGAAGTCTCCGCAACCATCGATGCGCGCTGATTCAATGATGCTTTCAGGCAGGGAACGCATGTAGGTGCGAATCACCACGAAGTTAAAGGCGCTTACCACGCCCGGAACTATGTACACGAGGAACGAGTTGATGAGCCCGAGGTTCCGCATGAGGAAATAGGTAGGGATCAGGCCGGCGTTGATGTACATTGACAGCACAATGATGAGGGTGAGCGGTTTACGGAAGATGTATTCTCTGCGCGACAGGGCAAAGGCGATCATGCTCGTGAAAAACACGCTGGTAATCGTGTTGATGACAGTTCTGGCGACTGAGATAAAAAAGGCGTTGTAGATAGTGCCGGTAGCAAACACGGCTTTGTAGTTTTGCAGGGAAAAACGGCGGGGGAACAGGGTAATTCCACCGCGCACGGTGTCAGTGGCTTCGTTAAAGCTAATCGCTATGGTGTTCCAGAAGGGGTAGAGCATACAAGTTGCGATAACAATCATCAGGATCAGATTGATTGTATTGAAAATCCGATCTTCAAGTTTGGAAAGGGTATAGGCTTTCATATTAAGCGCTCCTCGCCTGCGCGTTTGGCGATTTCGTTAGCAATAAAGATGAGGCTTATGTTGACAATGTTCTTGAACATACCAGCGGCAGTTGCCAGCGAGTAGTTAGAACGCTGAAGTCCGTACATAAGCACATAGATATCAATGGTGTCAGCGACATCCTGAATCAGGCCGTTGCGTAAGAGATACTGCATCTCAAAGCCCGCGTCCAGAATATGCCCGATACTCATAATCATCATGATAATGATGGTAGGCTTTATTCCCGGCAGAGTGATGTTCCACATCTTTTGATAGCGATTACAGCCGTCGATTTCCGCCGCCTCATAGAGCGCGGGGTCTATACCTACTATCGCGGCAAGATAGATGATGGTGTTCCAGCCAACTTCCTTCCATACATAAGTCGCGCCAATGATGCCCCAGAAATACTTTGGTATTGAGAGCCAGAGGATAGGCTCTTTGATGAAGCCCAAGAACATGAGTATGTCATTGATAGCTCCGTTTTCCACAGCAAGCATACTCGCCACCAGGCCGGTTACAATGACCCACGACAAGAAGTGCGGCAGATAGGAAATGGTTTGTACGACCCGCTTGCACAGCACCTGCTTCAGTTCGTTGAGCAGCAAGGCAAAGCCGATAGCAGTGATGTAGCCCAGCGCCATGTTGATGAAGCTCATGGCGATTGTATTGCGAATCGTCCTTAAAAAGACCTCGTCGGAGAACAGAAACGTGAACCAGCGCAGACCTACCCATTCCTGTTGA
>JAIRMT010000119.1 GCA_031258505.1 Treponema sp. | reverse complement strand
GCGCTTACGGAATCCGGTAGCCAGTTTGCATATCTACCAGATTCTTCAGGGCTTCCGCCCGCATAAACCTTCCCGCGTTTTCAAGGTTTAATTCCATGATATACCCAGTGGTCTCTTTCATGTTGTGACCTCCGGCAATGTGCGGCGTGATGAGCGCGTTCTCCAGGCTCCAGAGGCGATGACCGGTGGGCAGGGGCTCTGGGTCTGTTACATCAAGGGCGGCTCCGTCCAGATGGCCGGTTTCCAGTGCGTCGCAGAGGGCCGGAGTGTCAATGGCGGAACCGCGTCCAGCGTTGATGATGATCGCGCCTTGCTTCATGTTGTTGATGCGGGCGCGGCTGATGATACCGATGGTGGCCTGCACACCAGGTAACGCCAAGGCAACAATGTCAGCGCGTGGGAGGACTTCGTCGAGTTGCTCGGCGAGAAACTGTTCATCCACAAAGTCTGGCTTGGGCTGAGGAGTACGGCGGAGGCCGATGACATAAGCGCCGAGGGCTTTCATGCGGCGGGCGTACTCGCCGCCAATGTCGCCCATGCCTAGGACCAGAACGATCGCGCCCTGAATACTTTTCACCATGCCGCGGGTTCGCCAGCGGCTCTTATTCTGTTCATCACGGTAGAGATGTAGTTTCTTGTACAGCATAAGGGTCTGGGCAAGCATGTGTTCGGACACGCCATGCCCATAGCTGCCAGTGGCGTTTGTGAGTTGTACGTTATCGCCAAGCTCGCCGTTCACATAGCCATCAGTTCCGGCGCTTTGAAGCTGTATCCAGCGCAGACGAGGGCAGCGGCGTGTGAAGCCAATATCTGGATTGCCCAAAATAACGGTAATATCTGCCGCAACCTCCGGCGCGATACGGCCTGTGTCGCCCCCTTCGTTGAAAATAAGCGTCATGCCGTCAAGCTGCTTCGTAAGTCGCTGTCTGAACACGGCGTCTGTCTGAAATAGCACCAGCGCGTTATCTTCCATAAGCCCCCTTCCTCTCTTGCTCCTTTATTTTTAGTTTAGTATAGTATGCTCATGCCGATCAAGATTCCTTCAACCCTGCCGGCGTATAACGCGCTTAGGGCAGAAAACGTGTTTGTAATGTCTTATGAGCGCGCCTGTCATCAGGATATTAGGCCGCTCAAGGTAGCTATCGTGAACCTTATGCCGACGACACTGGATACGGAGATGCAGTTGCTCAGGCTTCTTAGCAATAGTCCGATTCAGGTTGATATTACCTTCTTGCGTATGGCAAGCCATGAGTCCCGTAACGCGCCGCCGGGTCATCTGGAGCGTTTTTATATCAGGTCGGAACAGATTATGGATAGACGTTTTGACGGCCTCATCATCACTGGAGCGCCGGTTGAGACGCTGAACTTTGAGGAAGTGGATTACTGGGAGGAGTTACGGGCGGTTCTGGATTATTCAGGGAGAAATGTATGGTCTACCTTGCATATCTGCTGGGGTGCGCAGGCTGGACTGTATCACCGTTATGGGATTCCCAAGCGAGAACTGCCGCAAAAGCTCTTTGGCATCTTTCCCCATACGGTGAAGGAGCGGTTCACAACCCTGTTTCGGGGCTTTGACGACGAATTCCTTGCGCCCCAGTCTCGACACACGGAAAGCGACCATGATGCAATTACGGCGACAAGCGCCCTCACTGTGGTGTCCGCGACTGAGGAGGTCGGCGTGTTTATCGCTACGGCGCGGGACGGGCGAGAAATCTACGTTACCGGCCATCTGGAATACGACTCGCTGACACTTGACCGGGAATATCGCCGCGATCTGGGTAAAGGGCTTCCTATCGCGGTTCCTCGAAACTACTATCCTGATGATGACCCATCCAGCCCACCGCTGGTTCGCTGGCGCGCCCACGCCCATCTGTTCTTCTCAAACTGGCTGAACTATGTGTATCAGGAAACGCCGTTTGACTTGGCGGACTTGTAAAGACTTATAGAACCCTAACTCAAGTTACGCAGACTGAGCAAATAAGAGTCCACAAATAACGCTAGAGATAAATCGTTGTTGTACGAGCCTGTTCCGAAGTGTCTATTCAGCGCTTCCTTAGCTGTTGACGGAGCGCAGGAAGCTGCCAAGCCTCTGGAGGGGATTTTCCCGCTGCTCTATGGAAAGGTGTACCTCAAAGTTCTTGTGGACAACGCGGATTTCTTTACCGATACAGTCCTGTACTGGTGTAGAGTCAATGTCGGGTAGGGAATGGAGTTTTCGCGGAATAAACGTGTAGTGCTGGCCGTCAAAGCATACGCGGGCGATGCGGCGCGGGACAGTTACTATTGATATGACAAAGTCATCTGATTCATCACCGCCGAGGCTTAACGAATAGCCTGGCTGCAGGATATGCAGGTTCTGTCTTCCACGGGTGGCAGGTTGATCCCTCACAAACAGGGAAAGCATGGGCGGTATGGTGTCAGAGGACTTCCCTGCGTTAAGCAGCGCTTGTTCCGCGACTATACCCATCATCCGATTCGGAGCATTATGGAGCCGTATCGCAGTCAGTAACGCAAGCGCCGCGATTGCGATTAGCATAAGGCCGCCGGTGCCTATCACGACAAAAAAGAGCGTGTCTGAGGGAATGGATAGTGCGGGCAGCATAATACGCGATGGTTTGGGCGCGGGCGCTGGAACTTCCTCTCGCGGTGTAACAGCGGGGTACGTTCCTGTCTCTATGGCAGGTGGTTCCGGCTCTTGCGCGGGTTCGGTCTGTGGAGGAAGTATCGACGATTCAGGCCCTGAAAGCGATGTAGTCGGCTGTGTTTGGGTGTCTGACACCGGCGGAGTCGTAGCCGGACGTGAATCCGATGGCGCTTGAGTGCCAGACACCGACGGAGTCGTGGATGGACGCGAAGCTGTGGATGGCGCTTGGGTGCCAGACATCGACGGAGTTGTGGGCGCTTGAGCGCCAGACACCGGCGAAGTGGCGGATTGGCGAGAAGCTGACGGCGCTTGGGCGCTAGACACCGGCGAGGTGGCGGACGGACGCGAAGCTGTGGATGGCGCTTGGGTGCCAGACACCGGCGGAGTTGTGGGCGCTTGAGTGCCAGACACTGACGGAGTCGTGGATTGGCGCGAAGCTGACGGCGCTTGAGTGCCAGACACCGGCGAAGTGGCGGATTGGCGCGAAGCTGACGGCGCTTGGGCGCTAGACACCGGCGAGGTGGCGGACGGACGCGAAGCTGTGGATGGCGCTTGGGTGCCAGACATCGACGGAGTTGTGGGCGCTTGAGCGCCAGACACCGGCGAAGTGGCGGATTGGCGCGAAGCTGACGGCGCCTGAGTGCCAGACACCGGTGAAGTTGTGGACGCTTGGGTGGCTGAGGGTGTAGCGGGGGATGACAAGCGCGGATGGGAACCACGGGGAATCGGTATGAACTCAAAGCTCACGCCGGAGTGGTTCAAACGAGTCGCGATCTCGGCGATCAGGTTTTGTATATTAACGCTTTCAAGACGTGTACCGGGCGCTGGGTTGTTATCCCCATCGGAGATACACACAAGGCTTTTAGCGCGAGAACCAGGCAACGAGGTAATGTAGCGCTCGGCAAAACGAAGCGCGCTTACTATGTCGGAGTACGGGTCAAGGGGATACATCAGCAAAAGACGGCCAACAATGGTTTCAATATCACTCTGCCTGTCAACGCGGTGAGCAAGCTCAAGGCGCGTCCGGTCGGAAAACGAAATGAGGTGAAAGGTATCGCCCAGCCGCAGGAATTCCCGCAGGAATGGGCCGCTCAGATAATCACGCACCTCAAGGTAATAATCGCTCATACTTGCCGACGTATCCAAAAGCAGCACTACATCACGAGAAGCTGTCTGAGCAAAACCAGACAGCGTGATGAAAGAACACAGCAAGACCCAGACAGCTTTTTTCATCGTCCCAATCCACATGCTCGCATGAAGTGCAACCCCCTCTCAGTGGGATTTCCCCTGCCACTTGGGGCGATTTGTTCCCCGCATACGATAGATTTCAAAGAAAAATCTTCAATACCCCGCCGCTCCAACGCACTCTGCGGCGGGGCTCCTTCATCAAACCTAGTTAGTTTCAAGCTCAGAGATAGACTCAACCGTATAGGGAATTTTTTCCATGTCGATAGAGAACTCGAACTTTTCACCTACCGTTTTGTTTAACATGGAAGCGCCAAACGGCGAAAGGTAGGATATGACGCGGTTCTCCGGGTCTGACTCCCATGGACCAAGTATCGTGAACTCATCCCGTTTACCAGTGGCGTTGTTCAGAAGCATAACTTTGGTTCCAAAAGAAACACGGCTTGTATTGACTGAGCCCGGATCAAAGATTTGGGCGCGGTCGATCTCGTCCTTTAGTTTCGCTACTTGGGCATTGAGGATTTCCTGCCTTTCTTTAGCCGCCTTGTACTCCGCGTTCTCCCGCAAGTCTCCCAAGGACAGGGCAAAGGCGATTTCCTTTGAGTTATCTGGAACTTCCTTGTTCAGAATATGGTTCAATTGGCGTTGCTTTTCTGCGTACATGGCAGATGTTACCATCAGGCCCCGCGTTACTGTGGTCTTTTCCACATCGCCAAAGAACTTGAAGTTCGGGTCATGCTCAAGGATTCGGTTCCGCAGTTTGAGCTTATCGGCGGGGTCAAGGTCTTTCACATCGTTTATAAACGTGTAAATCCTGATAATAGTGTCGGTGTCCGCTTCATTGATATAGGCGTCCAGCGCCCCTTCCTTGAACAGAATCGTGTATACCTGCTTGGTGATTTTGCGGTTCTCTGAAGTATCACGGTGGTTTTCGATCTCCCGATAGCTGATGTCCATGATGTGGATCAAGGTGATGAGTTGTTTCTCAAAGGGAATGTTGGCCCACTTAAACCAGTCCGCGTCCTTGTTGTTCTTGAAGAGCCATACCACTGCCTCGCGGTAATCACGGTAATGTTCAAAGCAGTTCTGAGTCATGGTTACCAGCTTATCCTGATGGCGCTCTTTTTCCAGGTTTACGATGATCGAATTGAGCAGTGCATAGGGGAAGAGCTTCACATACACATCGGCCCAGCGCGGTACAAAGAGCTTGATGTGATGAAGGAAGGCTTCCCGCAGTTTCGTATCCTTGATGAGGGAGAAAAGCTGAGGCATGTCCTCAATGGCGTCAAAGAGGTCGAGGAAGTTGATCTGCGGTAGAGCGCCTGATAGCTGGGGGTACTGGCCGGCAAGGTCTTTGACCAGCAGGTAGGCTGAAACCACGAACTCATTCACCTGACTGAACGAGCGCAGATAGCCGGTGAAGTAAGCGAACATCTCGGTGAAGTAATCCGAGTCAAGCTCAAGCTCTTCTTTGGATACGAAGTCCCGGATGGTTGCAACGCGATCAAAGAAGTTCTTCTCCGCCTTGAACTCGTTGTACAACTTTTCATCAATATTGATAGGCCGGTCTCTAACCGTGTAAATATCAATGTTATCAGGGCTTACCCCAAACGAAGGATCGCTTTTAAGGATATCCCGCGCCTTAACGCTCCATGCGGTCCATTCACCGGCGGTCAGAATCGACGGCACGAGGTCTGCCTTGATACGCTTGAGATCACAGGCATTATCAAAACTGCGTATGACTGTCTTCAATGCCCAATCGATATCGTTTTTGATCTTGTCGTGGAGCTTTTCTTTTTTCTGGGTAGCCTTTAAGACCCAAATGTGATCCCGTGATAGGGTTTGCAGGGCGCTGATCGCCATCTTTAGCCCCATAGAATGGCCCCGCTGTTTGGCGAAATCAATGACGATCTCGTCATCCTGAATGCTGGCAATGCGTCCCACGCCCCAAGTGCGGTGATAGACAAAGTTGCCCTTGTCAAAAGCAATGTGCTTTTCAAAGTCAGTGATGGCTTCATGCACGTTACGCCAATTCTGGGACAGGTTTGAGATGCGAATGTATTCCTCAAGCTGGCTGTGTCCCTGATACTTCTGCCTGAAACAGTCAATGATCTCCTTGCGCGCCTGAGTGTCCCGCTCATCATACTGGAGAATGAGCTTCAAGATACTGATGGCAGTGTTTATGTCGCCCCGTTTTCGGCACGAGTCATACACATCATTGAGGAGTAGCACGGCCTTGTCTTCGCTGATGTTCTTGGCAATCCGCTTCTCCACATGGAGAAAAAAGTCAATCTCCTCTGGGCAGAAATCAAGTACCTTTTCCCACATCTCCTTAACATTGACCATGTTCTTTTTGTTGATGTAACGATGTAGGGCTTTTTTATAGTAATCAATCGCAACTTCAAGATTACTCTGCTTCTCGTAGTACTCAGCCAGCGCCTTCACTATATCCGCTTCTTCAAGGTCAACCTTAACGAGTCGTTCCCAAATCGAGTAGATGGCAGCCTCGTCATTGTTTTCACTTTTATGGTACAGAACCAGCGTGGTAAGGGCAAACTTGGATTCCCCATAATCAAGAACCCGCTCGCAGAGATACTTAACGACGTGCCACTTGTGGTTGTCCACGAAGATGTTCACGAGGTTCACCATAGCTGAATCATCAACAAGCTGGCGAGAAAGTGAAATCATGCCGGAGAGATACAGGGCAATGATGCTGTTCTTGGTGTGAATCAAATGCTCGTCGCAAATGGACTTCACCTCGTCATAGGCGCGCTCCTGTTTAGCTTTTTCCAGAACTTGGTCAAGTTCCTTGAAGTGATTAGCCGAGTAGTTACTAAGCGCAGCCCGCGTCCATTTTTCCTCGTTCAGCATTTCCTGTATGTTCTTGTTTAACATTCTTTAAACTCCTTTAGTTTCGATAACGTTCATAAATAGCTGGATCGATCAGTTTGATCTTGAGCATAGTTTCTTCTATTAAAGAGGGGTCTTCACGGTTATTCTCATAGTGATCGATGAGCCAGAAATACTGGTTAATCAATCGGGGTTTAAGCAAACTCTTCTCCTCCTGATTGCTGCGCAGTTCATTCTCCATAGTAGTAATGGAATGTCTGAGCCGCCCCAGTTCCGTGAGCTTGAGCTCCCGTTTCACCGAGAACACGCCCCATAGACATGCGTAAATCGGTATCCATTCCGCAAGCTCCACTCCTTCATACTTGCACTCTTCCCGCACCCGATCCCTCAGCCGCACAATCATCTCAGACTCCAGCGAGCGGAGGTCAATGCCCTGGGGGTCAAGGAAAAACGCCTCACGGAACAGCACCTTAGCAACCTTAGTTTCATCAAGCAAGGCGTTCACATCGGCCAGTTCCGAGAGAGTCTCCCCATCCTCCCGCTTAAAACGCGCCGCCTGTTCCAAATACTTGATAGCCAGATCATAGTTCCCAACTCCCTTGTAACAACGTCCCACTTGGAGCAGTAAGCCCGGATCAAACTGGTTAACCCCATCGCCTAGCACGCTCTCAAACGATTGCAGGGCAGTTGAGTATACAAAGCGCCGGAGCGCATACTGACACCGGTCGTACTTATCCCCGATCTCCGGCCTATCCAGAAAGATATAGTACGCCTTCCATTGATCAAGGATGAATCCGCCCTGATCGTATGGACTGCGGAACTCAGGCAAGCGCTGTATCCGGTCAAGCCACCAGTTAAGACAGGTGAGGGCATACATGACTTCAGGATGCTCATAATCTATCCTGAGCGCTGTATTCAACGCCTCCCGCGCAGCGTCCGTATCAGAAATTTTTAAACTGTCATAGGCTTTTTGAATCAGAGCCTGTACTTCGGTATTCATAGTTTAAGGGTATGATTTTTCCATTATATCATGTGCAGGTTTTTTGGCAAGAGTGTCGTCAAGCGTGCCTTGTCAAGGCGCACTTGTCTGATTATTATCAATCCATGCGAAATACGCTCGTCGCGCCCTCGGTTCTTTCCGCCGATTTTTCTAACCTCGCTCATGCACTCGCTGAAATCGAAGTCTCTGGCGCGGAGTGGGTTCATCTTGATGTCATGGATGGGAGATTTGTCCCCAATCTTACCTTTGGCCCCAAGCTGATCGCTGATCTGCAGGGCAAGCGTTCCTCTTCGATCATATTCGATGTGCATTTGATGATCTGTGAGCCAGAGAAACTATTTGAAGCCTTTGCCCGCGCTGGCGCAGATAACATCACCTTCCATGTGGAAGCAGTTATTCATTCCCACCGCGCTATAAGTATGATCCACAGTCTAGGGAAGAAGGCTGGTATCAGCATTGTGCCTTCCACGCCAGTATCTTTTATTGAAGAACTCCTGCCCTACGCTGATCAGGTTCTCGTGATGACCGTGGATCCGGGCTTTGGCGGGCAGGAACTTATACCAGCCTGCCTTGACAAGGCACGGACACTGGCTCGGCTCAGAGAAGAACGGGGACTCACATTCCTCATCTCCGCTGACGGTGGGGTTAATGAGGAGACTGCCGCGCTGTTTCGGGAAGCTGGAGTTGACGCGCTGGTTACTGGCTCGGCCTTTTTCAAGGCTAGAGATAAAGCAACGCTGGTTAAGCGACTGAAGGGTCTGGCGTGAAGGACCCGGTTTTAGTTAAGGCAACCCGTCTGCTCAGGCAGGGAAGCTACAACCGTGCCATCAAACTCCTTGAGCCGGAAGTGATTCGCTATCGAGAGAACTTTACCTACTACTACATTCTGGCGCTTGCCTATCTGCATACCGGCATCTTTAACTATGCCTTTGACTACTTCAAACGCGCCCGCGAGGTGAAAGGCCGTGACTGCGATCTGAAGGTTTTGCTGGGGCTGGCGGTGTTGTACCTGCGCCGTGGCGAAACCAAGCCGGCGGTGTCTTTGTATCTTAAAGTGCAGGAACTTGACGAGCATAACCGGATTGCCCGAAAAGCGCTCAAGGTCATTCGCAAATACTCTGGTACTGAAAGCCTTCGACTCTGGGCCGATGGCTCTCGGCGCTTAAAAACACTTTTTCCCCCGCCGCCGCCGGAACCGATAACCGCAAGTACGTTTGTTGTACCCCTTGTCTGCGTGTTTGCGGCTGGCGCGCTTACTTACGCCGCCCTTATCTGGCGCGGCGTCTTGCCCATGCCTATCAAGCTGGACTTCTCGACCAAGCGGGACGGCTTTTCCGTTGTTGCGCTTGAACTGGAAGAACGCATGAAGCCAGTTGAGGTTGGCGGCTCTTACCGCTATATCCTCACCGTGGGGCAGGTGCTGGATACCTATGAAGAGGCTCGTAACCTATTCAACAAGCGGCATGATGAGTTAGCAAGGAGGAACCTAAACCGCATCCTTGAATCTAACGCCTCCGAGTCGATTAAAACCAAAGCGCGGCTTCTCATTTCATACATGGACACGCCGGGCTTTGATACACTCAAGGATCGCTTTACCTATACGGATGTGAAGAAGGAGCCGGCCATATACCGTGATTGCCATGTGATATGGCGGGGCATGGCAACCAACTTTACTATGGAAGAAACCAGTACGTCCTTTGACTTTCTGGTGGGTTATGATACGCGCAGTATTCTTCAGGGCATAGTGCCGATACGCTTTAACTTTTCAGTGGCAGTGAATCCCGAACAGCCTCTTGAGGTACTTGGTCGGGTTGTCCCCATAAGCACGGACAGCGGCCAGGACATTATGCTTGAAGGCCTGGCGATCCACCAGGCAGCCCTGCCGTTTGCTGGCGGGAACTAGCAGGACCCTGAGCTTGCCAAATTGGAGTTCCTCAAAATCTTCCTTAATACTAATACAGGTATTGATATAGTTGTTTGTTAAGAAGAAATTTTGAAGAGAATAGTGATGAATGGAAATCATGTTGAGTATCTTGGTTTGACAAGGGGGTAAAGCCCTATATGCGTTTACTTTGTGGAAAAAGTCCACTGATTACGCTGATTTTCACAAAGTAAAGAAGCTATAATCCGTGAAATCTGTGGACCTTTCTTTATGTTAAATATACGCATATATATGGGCAAAGCCCCCGTCTTACCGGAAAAGGCCGGACATAATGGCGATAACGCTGGCGTTGCTTATGTCAACCAGGAAGGAGCCGACTATGGGTATTACGAAAAAGGCCTTTTCGGAATGTCCATATTTGCTGGTAATGGCCTGCATACAGACCAGCGCATTCGGGGTCGCCCCAAGGCCGAAACCGCAGATGCCGCTTGCCATAACCGCCGAATCGTAGTTTTTGCCGAACAGCCGAAATATCAAGAAATAGGCGATGAGCAGGATAAGAACAACCTGGACTATCATCATCATCAGCAGGGGTATCGCCAGATTAACAAGCTGCCAGAGCTGGAGGGCGTTAATGGCCATGGTGATGAACAAAGCCAGGGTTATATCGCCGATCATACCAACCGCCTTAGAGTCTATGATGTACTTCCCAGTCTTGTCTCCGATGTTCCGGATGATAATGGCGGTGAACATCGCCCCCAGGTACGGAGGCAGGGTAATGCCGGCTCGTTTCAGGTATACCGTCAGCGCCGAGCCTATGCCGGTCGCCGCCAGCACCCATGCAAGGTTCTTCATCAGGTGCGGACCGGATACCTTATCCTCTTCGTCAGTGGTGTTGTCTTGAGGCGGCATCTGCTTTGCGATGCTCCCAACCTCTTCCAGCAAGGCATTTGTTTCTATCTCAGGCTCAATGGTAGAGGAGAGCCGGGTCGCTTCCTTGATGGAATTCGGGGTTTTGAGCTTATAGAACTTGATGAGCCACTCCCCTAACGGACCTCCTACCAGAGAACCGGCGACCATGCCGAAGGTGGCACAGGCAATGGCGGCGCTCAAGGCGCCCTGCACGCCGAACTCATCCTCGAACAAAGCGCCGAAAGCGCCCGCGGTGCCTAGTCCGCCTATCATCGGGATAGAGCCGCCGATGAGTCCCATAAGGGGATTCAGCCCAAAGCCCAGAGCAATAGGAACGCCCGCAATGTTTTGTATAGCCGACGTCAGGGTGGAAACGCCCCAGAAGGCAAGTACCATGAGACCTCCTTTCAGCACCAGCTTATAACTGGCGTTCATCCCCACAGTACAAAAAAAGCAGATCATAAAGACCTGTTGCAGCGTACTATCGAAAACAAATTGGACAATCCCGTTGGCTTGCAAAATCGCTGCGAGGGCCGCGACAGGCAGCCCGCCAACCGCCGGTGCAGGAATGGATAAACGCGATAACAGGGGAATCTTTGACCGAATCCAGATGCCGCAATAGTACATGATAGCGCCCAGCGCCGCCGCCTGAAGGATGTCAAACTTGAGCTGTAATATCCCGTTTACAAAAATAGTTTCCATAAAGGTACCTCCGATATTTATATACTTAACAAAAATTGTTGTAATCACTATACCATGAGATTTGCTTCTGTATAGTAATCTGTTATAGTAATTGGTAATATTATTTGTATAAAGGAGTTGCTATATGAAAACAATGGGAAAAACCAGTATCGTCCTTGCTCTTGCCCTCTGTCTTGGATTAGCCGCGGGGTGTGAGAAGAAAGCTCCGCCCCTTACCAGCCTCAAGCTGGCAACCGGCGGCAGTACCGGGACCTACTATGCCTATGGTACCGCTCTGGGACGGGTCTTCGAGGAACGCCTAGGCTTGGGTGTTACCGTCCAGACCACTGCCGCCGCAGTTGCCAATATCGCACTTGTTCAGGCGGGAAGCGCCGATTTTGCCCTTGTCCAAAATGACGTGATGACCTACGCCTATAATGGGGTGGACATCTTCTCCGCCGAGGGTGCGCAAAAGGATTTTTCCGCAGTTGCGGGGCTGTATCCCGAAGTTTGCCATATTGTCGCGACAGAGGCCGTTACCAGTATTGCCGGCCTGAAGGGACTGCGGGTGTCGGTGGGAGAGGGCGGAAGCGGTACCGCCCTGAACGCCGCCCAGATTCTTGAGGCATACGGTATGTCCTTCGCTGATATAAAGCGGCAGAACCTCAATTTCGGCGATTCCGCCAAAGCCCTGGCCGCAGGGGAAATCGACGCCTTCTTCTGTACCGCAGGAACGCCCACTCCCGCGCTTGTGGACCTTGCTTCCTCCGTCCAGATACAGCTCCTCCCCATCAGCGAAGCCCGGAGAAAACTCCTGCTTTCCGAATATCCTTATTACTCGTCCCAGACTATTCCGGCGGGAACCTATACCGGCATTGATGAAGACGTGAACACCCTTGCGGTGCAGGCGACCCTAGTGGTAAACAACAAAATTCAGGCTGATGACGTGTACAAGGTAACGCAGGCACTGTTTGAAGGAAAAGCGGAAATCACCGCAGCCCATCCCAAAGGGGCAGAACTCAGCCTTGAGTCCGCGGTTTTGGGCATTCCGGTTCCGTTTCATCCTGGGGCGTTAAAGTATTACCGCGAGAAAGGGGCAATGAAATAGCGGCAGGCTCCGGTTCTCAGGCAGCGCGGATTTCTTTCTTGTCCACCCAGCCCCGCTTGCCTCATCCCAAGAAGATACCCATGAACTTGCTCGTGGGTATCTTCTTGTATACTGAGCCGGCAATTCAAAGTATCAAAATTTCATGCTAAGGCAGCGCTGGTTTATTCTCCCCGTAAAACCGTGATAAGCAGCACGACCTTTACAGACTTGGAATATGGCATACGGAAGCGCAGAGAAAGACAGGAGAAGTTTCTGTACGCAATGGACTGTGTTATCCCGTAGGCGGAATGTATAAAAGTGATAGACAAGGATTGACGCTTGGTCAGGTGGCAACGGAAGAGAAGCGCAATGAAATCAAAGCAGCGCCGAACCTGCTGGACATAGTGGATATGCAAGGGATGGAGTAACTGCGGATGTGATGAGTTGCCAGAAGGACCTAGTGAAGAACATACGGGAGAAGAAAGGGGACTATGTGCTTGAGGTGAAAGAGCAAGAGAACCAGTTGCCTTGGATGCCGGCCATTGTTTCTGGAAGAGGGCTGCAGGGCAGGCGTTCTTTTTTTGAGAATATGCTATACTGTCGCCACTATGAAACATACGATCACCCGCGCTCAGGCGTGGGAGCTTTTAACCAAGTACAACAAAGACCCGTTCCACCTTCAGCACGCGCTCACGGTGGAGGGAGTGATGAAATGGTTCGCCTCGGAACTTGCTTATGGAGACGAGGCGGATTTCTGGGGCGTAGTGGGATTACTGCACGATATTGACTTTGAGCAGTTCCCGGACGCCCACTGTGTCAAAGCGCCGGAACTGCTTCGCGCTGGCGGCGCGGACGATGAACTCATCCATGCGGTGTGCAGTCATGGGTATGAACTTACGGTGGATATAAAACCAGAGCATGAGATGGAAAAAGTGCTTTACGCAACCGATGAACTCACTGGCCTCATCTGGGCAGCGGCTATTATCAGGCCATCAAAGAGCGTACAGGATATGGAAGTGAAGTCGGTGAAGAAGAAGTATAAGGCTGCCAACTTCGCGGCGGGCTGTTCCCGCGCGGTTATTGAGAAGGGCGTGGTCATGCTCGGTTGGAGTCTGGATACGCTCATTGAGAAAACCATTCTGGCTATGCGTTCCTGCGAGTCCAGCGTGAACGCTTTCATGGCCCGCAGTACAAGCGCGTGACCACGCAAAAGGCAGTGGTTGCCATGAGCGGCGGGGTGGATAGCTCGGTCGCGGCCTACCTCGTGAAGCTGGCGGGCTTTGACTGCGTGGGCATCACCATGAAGCTCTTTGACAGCGCTGATAACCGCTGTTGCTCATTGAGCGACGTCAATGATGCGCGGGACGTGGCGTACCGGCTGGATATACCCTACTATGTGCTTAACTTCACCAGCGAGTTCGAGGAGCGGGTTATCCGCAAGTTTGTCGAAACCTATAAACAGGGCGCGACTCCAAATCCCTGTATTGACTGTAACCGCTATCTCAAGTTCGAGTGGCTCCTCTTGCGGGCATTCCAAATTGAGGCTGACTATGTAGCTACTGGTCACTATGCTCGCGTTGAAACGTCTGGTGAGCGCTTTTTGCTGAAAAAGGCGCTTGACGCCCGAAAAGACCAGAGCTATGTGCTTTATACCCTGACGCAAGACCAGTTGGCGCATACCCTGTTCCCCCTGGGAACGCTCACTAAGGAGGAGGCGCGGGAGCTTGCCCTTGCGCAAGGTTTTGTTAATGCGAGAAAACAGGATAGCCAGGACATTTGTTTCGTGCCTGACGGCGATTATGCCGCGTTCATTGAACGCTACACCGGCGTTCAGGCTGCGCCCGGAAACATCATCGACGAAAGCGGCGCGGTTCTGGGGCAGCATCGCGGCCTTATCCGCTACACCATTGGTCAGCGACGGGGCCTCGGCCTTTCCTTTGGGGAACCTCGCTACGTTGCCGCTAAGTCAGTGGCTGATAACACACTCGTTCTTGCACGGGAAGAATCGCTCTATACCAAAACCCTTATCGCCGCCGACCTCAACCTCATCGCTTATGAGAAACTCGACAGACCTCTCCGTGCGCGGGTGAAAACCCGCTACCTCCAAGCCGAACAGAACGCTCTTATTGAGCAGATTGACGACAATCATATCCGCATTGAGTTTGATGTTCCCCAGCGGGCTATCACCGCAGGCCAAGCTGCTGTCTGCTACGATGGCGACACGGTCATCTGCGGCGGCGTCATTGTTTCATCAAAGGAATGAGCAGTCAATTCCTCTAAGGAACGAGCGGTTAGTTCCTCTCGGAACGAGCGGTCAGAGCCGTGGCGTTTGTACTGGAAACAGGAAATTGTCAGTTTAGACAAGCCAGCAGTTCCAGCGGCGTGTCGATGATGCGTTCTGCGCCAGTGCTTTCCAGCGTTTCTCTGGGACGAAAGCCCCAGCTTGCCGCCACTGCATGACAGCCCGACGCATGGGCGGTCTCTATGTCAATCTCCGAGTCCCCGACAAGGATCGTGTTCCGCGGGGTACTGTCCAGTTCCACGAGTATCTCCCAAGCTGAGGTCGGATCAGGCTTACGGGGAGCGTCTGGCACATCGCCGCGAATGACGTCGAAAAAGCCTGCCGGAAACAGCCCTTCCAGTACCAGCCGCGCCACTGCGTCTGGCTTATTGGTGAGTACCGCGATCTTCATCTTTCGCCGTCGCAGTTCCGCCAGCAGTTCCAGTACGCCAGCATAAGGCTTTGAGTGAACGAGCGGTTGTTCCGCGTAAAACATGGTGGCGTCTGCCGCCACTGCTTCTACGAGGCTTGCGTTCTCCCGCACCGGCTGAGGCAGGGCTGACTGCGCCAGCCGCCGTATTCCCCAGCCCACTATGCCGCGATACGCCTCCAGCGGCAGCGTCGGAAACCCCCGCGCCTCCAGCGCCCGATTCATCGAGATCGCTATATCGGCAAGGGTGTTCACCAGCGTCCCATCAAGATCAAAAATAATGGTTTTGAATTGTAAGGTTCGACTCATAGGAAGATTCTGCAAGATACGCTGAAAAGAATGAAGCCCCTCATAGAAATTGTACAAATCCTACATAAATGTAATAATGTCGTTCTATGAAGATCGCAAACCCTACTGAAACCGCCCTTGACCTGGCGGAGCTTGAGCTTTTGTTCGATATAGCGAGAACCTTTGACAAGTACGTTGAACTGCAAGCAGCGCTTGGGCCGCTTTTAAGTCTGCTTGAGCTGCGGGCTGGGCTGACTCGCGGCATGGTAACACTGCTTGATCGCAGCACCGGCCTACTCAAAATTGAAGAAGCGTGCGGCTTAACGTACGAAGAGAAACAACGCGGCATATACCGCTTGGGAGAAGGGCTGGTTGGTAGAGTGTTTGAGAGCGGGCAAACGATTATCGTGCCAGACTTGTCAAAGGAGAGCCGCTTCTTGAATCGCGCCAAAAACCGGACGCGGGCAGATATGGTCGGGTTGAGCTACTATTGTGTCCCCATTCGCTCCGGCGGTGGGGTTATCGGTACGCTGTCAGCCGAGCGCAGGATTCAGGACATGGCGCCTGAGACCCAGATCGTCCGCGACCGTACCTTTCTGGAGAAGATTTCTTCTATAATGGCTGACTCCGCGAAGCTCCGGCAGCGGATTGTTGACGAGCGTTTCCGCAGTGTTCAACGGGAAGAGGCAGAGATACGGCGCGATAACATTGAAGGCGGACGCATTGCCAATGGGAGCAAGATCATTGGCACGAGTAGCGCTCTGCGCGATATGTACGAACTGCTCTGTCAGGTGGCGACGAGTAACGCTACTGTACTGTTGACCGGTGAGAGCGGTACTGGCAAGGAACTAGTGGCGGACGAGATACACCGGCTGTCTAAGCGCGGCGGCGAGCTTGTCAAGATAAACTGCGCGGCGTTGCCAGAGTCCATCATCGAGAGTGAGCTTTTCGGGCATGAGAAAGGCGCGTTTACTGGCGCGATCAGTCAACGTAAGGGGCGTTTTGAGCTGGCGCATCGGGGTACACTGTTTCTCGATGAGATTGGCGAGGTTTCACCACAGACGCAGGTAAAGCTGCTGCGGGTCTTGCAGGAACGGGAACTGGAACGGGTCGGCGGCGCCACTACGATCAAGGTTGATGTACGGCTCATTGCCGCTACCAACCGTAACCTGGAGGAAGCGGTGAAGGAGGGGCGTTTCCGCGAAGACCTGTATTACCGGCTGAACGTGTTTCCGGTGCGGGTTCCTTCGCTGCGGGAACGCAAGAGCGACATCACGCTGTTGGCGGATTACTTCACAGAAAAGTACGCCAAACGTAACAACAAGACGATCAGCCGTATTTCTACGTCTGCTATTGAACTGCTGGCGCGCTATTCGTGGCCAGGCAATGTGCGGGAACTGGAGAACTGTATTGAACGCGCCGTGATTCTGTCGAGCGACTCGGTTATACATGCCTACAACCTTCCGCCGAGCCTGCAAAGCGCTGTTTCCACTAAGACTGAGCCGACGACGACGCTTTCCGCTGCCTTGTCCCGTCTTGAGAAGGAGCTGATCGAGGAGGCGCTGACCCTGAGTGAGGGTAACATGGCGTTGGCAGCCCGACGACTGGGCATCACCGAGCGTCAAATCGGTTTGCGTGTCCATCACTATGGCATAAACTTTCACCGCTATCGTCCTACATAAATGTAGCTTCATTGTTGTGCAATCCTACATTTATGTAGGACGAAGCGACAGTGCTGGCGCGTATGGATACTAATGTATAGAAGTTTAGGCGTAAACCTCTTAAATCTTCAAAAATATCTTATGTTTCGTCGCTTGGCACAGAATTTGCTACTAAACAGGCAAACAACCTTAGTGGAGGAAAATAGTGCGAAAAAAGATGTTTATTTTGGTTGCCCTGTTCTTATGCGTGGGCTTTTCTCTCTTTGCTGATGATGGCGGCTGGTCAATAGAGAACTCACTTGATATGGTGTGGCTCTTCCTTGGCGCGTCGCTCGTATTCATCATGCAAGCGGGCTTCGCGCTCGTTGAACTGGGTCTCACCCGCGCAAAAAACGGTGTTAATATCGTCATGAAGAACCTCATGGACTTCTGCTGCGGCGCGGTCGTGTACTGGATTATTGGCTGGGGCTTTATGTACGGGAATGTTGGTCTTGATGCGGCAGGTGAGGTGATTGCCGGGAAGATCATTGGTCTGAGCGACTTTTTCAAAGGGCCTATGGATGGCGGGGCAGAGTCAGCTACCTTTTACCGCGACTGGTTCTTCCAAGTCGTGTTCGCGGCAACTGCAGCGACCATCGTGTCAGGCGCTATGGCTGAACGAACCCAGTTCAAATCATACCTCGTCTACACCTGCTTTATATCCGCAATCATCTATCCCATTTCTGGGCATTGGATATGGGGCGGCGGCTGGCTGGCTGATCTGGGCTTCCATGACTTCGCCGGTTCCACTGTCGTACACTCAGTTGGCGGCTGGGCTGCGCTCATGGGCGCGTTGGTACTCGGCCCGCGACATGGAAAGTACACCAAGTCTCCCAATGGCAGCATCGTGATAAAGGCTTTCCCGGGGCATAGCATCCCACTGGCAATGCTCGGCGTGTTCCTGCTCTGGTTCGGCTGGTACGGCTTCAACGGCGCTTCTACCCTGTCTGGTTCAAGCCCGGACATTGCACGGGTCTGTGTTACCACAACACTCGCCGCGTCCACTGGTACTATCGGGGCGCTCTTTACAAGCTGGATTTGGTTCAAGAAACCTGACGCATCTATGTCCATGAACGGCGCGCTTGCCGGTCTTGTAGCTATCACCGCGCCATGCGGTGTGGTCTCACCAGGGGCAGCGGTTATCATTGGGCTTATTGGCGGAATTCTTGTAGTGTTGTCCGTTGAGTTCATTGACAAGGTACTCAAGATTGATGACCCGGTTGGCGCGTCCTCTGTTCACCTCGTATGCGGCATCTGGGGTACATTTGCGGTCGGTATCTGGGGCAACGTGGAAGGCGTGGCTGTCGGCTTCCTGCACGGCGGCGGCTTTGCCCAGTTCGGGGTTCAGTTCCTCGGCGTACTCAGCGTCGGCGCGTGGGCAGCCTTAACCAGCCTCGTTCTCTTCATCATCATCAAGGCGGTTCTCGGTCTGCGGGTGACCCATAAGGATGAGATGATGGGTCTTGACCAGAGTGAACACCAGACAGAGGCATACTCAGGTGTCCAGTTCTTTAGCAACACCTAAGGAAGGAGAAAAAAGATGAAGTTGATTATCGCTTATATACAGCCCCACATGCTGAATGAAGTGAAGGAAGCGCTCTACAAGGCTGAGGTCTACAAGATGTCCATTACCAACGCTATGGGATGTGGTCAACAGAAAGGCTACACCGAGCATTACCGGGGCGTCGAGATAGAGGTTAACCTGCTCAAGAAGGTTCGCATCGAGATCGCGGTCAACGACAAGTTCGTACAGCCGACCATTGATGCCATTTGCAAAGGCGCTCGAAGCGGTGAAATCGGCGATGGGAAGATTTTCGTTCTGCCCATCGAAGAGTGTATACGCATCCGAACCGGCGAGTCTGGCTCGCTTGCCATCGGATAGCAGGGCTTAGGAGTTAGGACTAGTATCGTGTCAAGACTAAACTGCGGAACCACAAAGTAAAATGACACGATACTAGAAACTAGGCGCTTACCACTATTCGTTATTTCAGTCATAATGAAACAAAGCGCAATGCGCTATTATACGGAGGTTTATAAAAATTGAGTAATGTTATTGATTTTACCAAAACGCCGGTAGCTGACTTTTACGGCATCAACAGTTTTTCTAACTCAGTGATGCGGGAACGGCTTCCCAAAAACATCTACCGGGAGATTCGGGCTGTACAGAGCGGCGAAAAAGAGCTTTCCCTTGAAGTGGCTGAGGTCGTCGCCGCAGCTATGCGTGAGTGGGCTATTTCCAAAGGCGCGTCCCACTACACCCACTGGTTCCACCCTCTCACTGGCCTTACCGCCGAGAAACACGATTCCTTCATCGCCCCAACCGGTGACGGCAAGGTAATCCTAGAATTCTCCGGCAAAGAGCTTGTCAAAGGCGAGCCGGACGCTTCCAGCTTCCCCTCTGGCGGCCTTCGCGCCACCTTTGAGGCGCGCGGTTACACTGCCTGGGACGTAACCAGCCCTGCCTTCCTTAAACAAGACCCCACTGGAACCACCCTGTGCATCCCTACCGCCTTCATCAGCTACTACGGACAGGCCCTGGACAAGAAAGTCCCGCTCCTCAAGTCAATCGACGCTTTGAGCAAGCAGGCCGTTCGTGTGCTCCGCGCACTCGGCAACACCAGAACCAAGCGGGTTATTACCAGCGTAGGCCCGGAGCAGGAATACTTCCTCGTTGATAAGGAATACTACGACCAGCGCCCAGACCTCGTACTCACCGGACGTACTGTGTTTGGCTCCATGCCCGCAAAAGGACAGGAGATGGAAGACCATTATTTCGGCGCAATCAAAGAACGTGTCGCCGGCTTCATGCGTGAACTCAACACTGAACTCTGGAAAGTAGGCATTGCCGCCAAAACCCAGCACAATGAAGTCGCGCCTAACCAGTTTGAAATCGCCCCGATCTTCACCAACACCACCACCGCCGTTGACGCCAATCAGGTCGTGATGGAAACTATCAGGAACGTAGCGCGTCGCCACGGCATGGAGGGCTTGCTCCACGAAAAACCCTTTGCCGGCGTAAACGGGTCTGGCAAGCATAACAACTGGTCTATGGATACCGACGACGGCATAAACCTCTTCAACCCAGGCGCTGATCCTGCGTCTAATGCCCAGTTCCTGCTCTTCGTTGCCGCCGCTATTGAAGCCGTAGACCGCTATGCCCTGCTCCTGCGTTCCTCTGTCGCCACTTCCGGTAACGAACACCGCCTCGGCGCGAATGAAGCGCCTCCGGCCATCGTCTCGATCTTCCTCGGCAGCGACCTTACTGAAATATTTGACAACATAGCCGAAGGAAAGAACGTCGTACACAGCCAGTCTGGTGAGGTTATCAAACTCGGCGTAACCAGTCTCCCGAACCTGCCCAAAGACGTATCAGACCGCAACCGTACCAGCCCCTTTGCCTTCACTGGCAACAAGTTCGAGTTCCGCATGGTTGGCTCTGCCCAGTCCATCGCCACGCCCAACACCTACCTCAATGTGCCAATGGCACAGGTACTGTCCGAGTTTGCGGATAAACTGGAGCAAGCGACCGACAAGAACGAGGCAATCCAGAGCATCATCAAAGAGTCCTACTCCAAGCACGGGAAGAACAAAGTGGTGTTCAACGGTAACGGCTATTCCGACGAATGGGTACGTGAAGCCGAGCGCCGCGGACTCCCCAATGTGAAAAACACGGTGGATTCGCTGACAGTGCTCACCAGCAGTGAGATCATCTCGCTGTTTGAGACGCACAAGGTGTTTACGAAAGAAGAGATGGAGAGCCGCTATCACATCTATCTGGAGAAATACTCCAAGCAGATCAACATTGAAGCTGGGGTGATGATAGACATGGCGCGCCGCTACATTTTCCCGGCAGCAACAGCCTTTGCAGGCGAGCTTGCAGACAGCGCGGCTTCGCTTTCGAGCATAGGCGCGAACAACGCGCCGCAAGCTAAACGCGCCAAAGATATTGCCGACCTAGTCGCTGAACTCTACGACGAGACGGCAAAGCTGGATGCAGTCCTCATTGAGGCTCAAGGCATAGAGGACGCTTTCGCCCAAGCCCAAGCCTACTCGGAGAAGGTGCGCTCCGCGATGGACGCGGTTCGTGCCCGTGGCGACGCGCTGGAGAAGCTGGTTGCAAAGGACTACTGGCCCTTCCCCGGTTATGAGGAGCTCTTGTTTAAGCTATAGTCGCTGTTAGGCAGCGCGTTGATTGAAACGAACAAACAAATAAACAAACGATTGTATCTTATGGGAGTGAGCCACTCAGAACCCTTTGTGAGTGGCTCACAACTTTCTGTGAGCCACGCATTAACACTAATGCGTTGCAGAGAACCTTTTGTGAGCTGCTCACAAAGTTTGTACGTCGCTCATTAGTGCTAATGCCGCTGATATTGAGCATAGTAGAGTACGCATAGCTGAAGCCGTTGTTGCTGCTAGGAGACGATCTATACATGAACTTCCTGGTATGTAGGCTATTCTGGAATAGGAGCTGAGTTTATCTTCTCCTGTTATCCGTCCACACGTCTGTGGCTGATGGAGACGGTGGGAAGAGCAAGCGGGAATGGAGCGATAGGCAGCACTGGTACACCTATACTTGGCTGTATGGCTTACATGGGAGCTGGGAAACGTTCATTGTTTTTGTCTGTGGCGACTCCTCAAATGGGTGATACTTTGAACTGCTGATGTTGATATGGTTCATAGCATTGTGCTATATTGTTATATAGAACCATACGGTATCATAAAGCGTGTTTCGTCCGCGTATCCTCCCGTATGCGCCATAAGATTGTGTAAGAGGCATGTATGAAATTTGAGTACACGTTTACGTTAAGCGGTACGGTTTCCCATGTTTGTATTCAAGATGAAGTTCCTTCTATTAATACACTCATTGTAGACCATGACCGCCGGAGCCTGCTCGTCTGCGACGTGAACACAGAACGCTTCGCCCGCGCTGTGGCTGGCGATACTGACGCCGCGTTGTGCGTGTTAGCCGCCGGGGAAGCGGCTAAGAACTGGACCTCGATCGAAGCTATCCTGCGCTCGGCTCATTCAGCCGGACTTGGCCGAGACGGTCTCTTTATCGGAGTCGGCGGCGGGGTTATCAGCGACATGACCTCATTCGCGGCTTCGGTGTATATGCGGGGCGCGGCTGTGGCTCTGGTCTCAACCACCCTGCTTGCCATGGTTGACGCGGCGCTAGGCGGCAAGACTGGTTTTGATCTCTTTGATATAAAAAACCTCGTAGGAACTTTTTATCCGGCGTCGCATATCTATATGCCGGTCAGCAGCCTTGCATCCCTTCCGGCGCGGGAATGGAAGTCTGGCATGGCTGAACTTATCAAAACCGCGATACTGGATGCCGAGGACAAGGACGGCGAATTCCTCGCGCTTCTCGCGTCTCTGGATTCCACGCACACTATCAAGGCTGGCGATACGCTTGTTGAGTGCATTGCCCGTGCCGCGCGTATCAAAGGACGCATTGTTCAGGCTGACCCAAAGGAAACCGGCGCAGAGCGGATAATGCTTAATCTGGGGCATACATTCGCCCACGCGCTTGAATCGTCGGTCGGCTTGGGACAGCTTTCCCACGGGGAAGCGGTTGCCTGGGGCATAGCCCGCGCCTGCGACTTGGGTCTGGCTCTGGGCATTACGCCGCCAGAGCGCGCTGCGGCGATAATGGCGCTGTTACGCTCGTTTGACTATGAGCTTGCCGCGCCATACCCTGTGGGAAATATAACATTGTTTATGAACGCTTTGAATAGTGATAAAAAAAAGAAAGCAGGAAAGGTTCGATTCGTTGTTCCATCAGCCGAGGGAACTGAGCTGGTCTCTGGCGAGCGGATAGAGCCGGCGCTGATAGCGCGTATTGTAGGGGCAAACTAATGAATCATGTTATTCAGCGCGGTATTTGTATCGCGCTGTTTTGTTTCACGTTTCAGGCGTTCCTGTTTGGACAGGAAGATAGCGTGGCCATTGAGGTTCCTGAAACAGTTTTTTATATAAAAAAAATTGATTTTGATATAAAAGGTCAGACCCGTCCCTTTGCCTTGCTCTTTAATGGCGAGTTGAAAGAGGGTGATGAGATTACGGGCAATAACAATCTGCAAGCATATATTGAACGGCGAACCCAGCTTTTAATCAATCAGCGCAGTTTAGCGAGTGTTTCCATTGAACACTTTATTGGAGAGCCTGATGCTGATGGCCGCGTGCCGGTTAATTTGCTGCTGCATACTGTAGACACATGGAACATCATTGCCCTGCCCCGTCCGCAATATGATTCCAACAACGGACTTGATATAGCCATAAAAGCCCGTGATTATAACTTTCTTGGAACCATGTCTCCTTTGCGTATTGACTTGGGGTATCAGTATAACAATCAGGATGAAAGCAAACCCGCGTATGAAAAACATTCGTTTAATCTGCTCATAGATTCGGATATTCCGTTTCAGGCGTTTGACTTACAGTGGAATCTGAATTTTGACAATGAATTGGCGTTTACTCAGGATGAGCCGCTGACTTATAAAAATACAACGGGTATTTCTTTGAATGTCCCGTGGAAAACAACAACGTTCACCTTTGGCTTTGAGCATGGAGTTATTCTCAATGAGCTGAACAGCGATGAAAGTCGGGAAAAATATAACCTTGATAGCGATAGCGACTATATGTACAGCAAGCTCTACACTCGCTGGACTATTCCCACCGGGCTTACGATTCCAGCGCTGGGAACGCTTACCTATACGCCCGGTCTTGAAGGACTATCGAATTATCGTATCGGCGGTATAGACGAGATGCGCCGGGGACCGAACTTAGCGTTTATCCATAGTCTGGGGATTGGGAGGATTGACTGGGTGAAGGACGAGAATTTCCGTAAAGGTGCCTCATTTTCAATTTCCAACTCATACACATATAACTTCAAATATTTATATAGCAAGAAGCCGGAGCTTAATCTGGAAACGGATGATCCAGTTCCGCTTAATGAAACAGGAAGTACGGCGGAGCTTGAACCTCACCGGGACATGGGCTGGTCGGGTTCCCTTTCTTTTACGGCTTCTGCTTTTCTGTATTTTTCGAAGCTCTTTAGTATTTCAGGCCGTTTCCGCTATCAGCAATGGTTTTTCAACGATGCGCATACAACGCAGGCAGGCGATGTATTACGCGGCGTAGTTGACCGGCATATATCCGCTGATACCATGTTTTCGCTGAATCTGGATTTCCCGTTTCGTCTGATACGTTTTACGCCGTCAGAATGGTCTTCCAAGATGAAGGTCTTTGATTTAGAGATGCACGTTTCGCCGATTGTAGATATGGCGCTGGCGAAAGATTCAACAAATACTGGCGCGGATAATAAAACCGGCCATGATTTTCAGTGGTATTTAACGGGCGGCATGGAGGTTATCGTATTTCCTCTTTCATGGCGCAGTTTTTATCTACGGGTGAGTACAGGTTTTGACCTGCGGAATATAATTGAAATGAAAGAACTTTCAAAATGGTATGGCGATGAATTATTCATCGGCATCGGACATTTTTATTAACTCATGTTACGCAGGAAGAAAAAACGGTAAGAATTTGTCATCGAATGGACGCTAATATACGCGAATATTTCATCGCGTTCATTCGCGTAATTCGATGATCTTTTTCTTTCCGGTGC
>JAIRMT010000118.1 GCA_031258505.1 Treponema sp. | reverse complement strand
CTAATAGAGAATCGTTGATAAATAGTTATAAGCCATTGGCACTTAATCTTGAGCGCTTGACACCTAATAGAGAATCGTTGATAAATAGTTATAAGCCATTGGCACTTAATCTTGAGCGGATCATAGGAAGGTGTATATGGCTGAACAGAAAGTGGTCGTCCCTGGTTCGGACGAGGGGTTTGACCGGCAGTTTTCGCTGGTACAACGTGTCTCGCTTTTTGGAGGCCAGCGCGTACTGAAGATATTATTGATGTGAAGCAAACCGTATTGAGCATATCACGGGCAACGCCTTTCCATCTTCGCTTTCCTTCAACGCGGACACTGGTTGAACAGCTCTGTACGGATTAAGAAATCGGGCAAGGCGGATTTGAACCGCCGACCTCTTGGTCCCGAACCAAGCGCGCTACCAGCTGCGCTATTGCCCGTGGTTTCATATCAATATAGCCTGCTTGAAACAATTTGTCAAGCGGTAGTATAGTTAAAGCGTCATCATGCAAGTTGAAGTTGAAGAGCCGCTTTCCATTCTTGATGAAGCGGGTCATCCTCTAAATTTTGGCTGGGCGCGTATGCCCTACTTTATCTATAACCCTGAGTTGATTCACATAAGCCGCAGGCGACTTAGTGAATCCGACCGGTATATTATCTGCTCGACGACGCACATACTGATCCTTGAGGTTTTTGACGACGGCTATTTGGGGTATATCGGGGCCGCCGTCCTTTCTTTAAAAGACAAGAAGTGGACAACACAGACTTATATTGTGCCTTTCTCTATGGGTAGTTTCGAGATGCCGGTCAGCAGCGAAATCGGCGCGGTGCGTATACAGCAAAGGCGCTCACTCATTGACTTTATCTCCATGAAAGACGGGGTGCGGCTCATCAAGACGGACATTCCTCACTTTGGGCATCACCGCAGGCTGCGTGGGGAACTGGTTCTGTTCGCGCCGGAGGGAGCGCAGTCGCTCTTTACGCTTATGCCCTGGCGCGGAGAAAAGAACGCCTTCCGCTATTCGCGGCGTTCCCCCTGGTTCATCACCGAAGGCGTGATGCAGTTCGGTACCTCTGACCTGATATTCACCCGCGGCAACGCCTGGGGCATTTTTGACTGGAACCGCGTCGCCCGCCCCCGCGCTGATATGCAGTACTGGGCCGCAGCCTGCGGAATAAGCAACGGGCGCCAAGCTGGTTTCAGCGTGGGTCATGGGTCGGTTGACTCAAGTCTGGGAACGGAAAACGCCTTTTTTGTGAATGGCAAGTTACATAAGCTCGATCAGGTTACGTTTCACATCTTGCCAGCAAACTGGTTATTGCCGTGGCGCTTTACCAGTAACGATAACCGGCTGGAAATGGACTTTACGCCTTCTCAGGAACGGCTGGAACATCACCGCATGGGCTTCTATTCTATAAGAAGGCATCAGGTTTGCGGCCTGTTTTCAGGCAAGGTCCTGCTTGATGACGGCACTGAATTCACGTTTCAAAACCTCGCGGGCTTCGCGGAACGGCGTAAGACGAAGTTTTAGCGTTTAACAGTTCCCCTAATGCTCTTTCCGCCTCGGCAATCTCGTCATAAGGCATGGTTCTATCCGCGTAGATGATCGAGTTCTCGTGGCCTTTGCCCAACAGAAGCACAAGATCGCCAGCTTGGGCAAGGGAAAAGGCTTTGCGTATAGCGGCGGGGCGCTCAGGAATGAGGAAAAGGTTTTCGCCCCGCCTGCCCGCCGGAATCCCGCGAGAGATATCCTCAAGAATCGCCATTGGAACTTCGCTGCGGGGGTCTTCGTCTGTGAGTATCACAAGGTCCGACCATTCAGCGGCAATGCGCCCCTGCTCGCTCCGTTTTTGGGTGTCCCGATCTCCGGCTGAACCAAAGAGGCTGATGATGCGCCCGCCATGCGCGGCAATGCGCTTACGCAGAGGCGGGAAAATGGTCTTAAATGAGGAAGGCGTATGGGCATAATCCACTATAAGCTCAAAATCTTGCCCCTTCCGAATCGTAGTCATGCGTCCTCGAACTGGCTTACAATCCCGCACAAAGGGAACAATGTCTTTAATCGGAATGGCTAGTATGCCCGAAACCACCAGTAGGGCGGCAAGCGTGTTGCCCGCGTTAAACGCGCCAGGGAGCTGGTCTTCAATGGCGACGGTTTCGCCGGTTTTGCGGATAAGCGCTGTGTAGCGGTTCCCCTGGTCGCGGCTTTCGATTGTTTGTAACACAAGGTCAGCCTCAGCTCCCGCTGTACTGTAGCTATAAACCGGCTGCTTTGTGGCTGCGGCGAAGTATGCGGCGCTTTTGTCGTCAGCGTTAGCTACCCCGAAAGACGGAACATGGCCCGCAGAACCTTTGTGGTGATCCACACGGTCAAGAGCGCGGAAAAGGTTTGCTTTATCGAAACGGTACTGTTCCCAGGTTCCATGAAACTCAAGATGCTCATGGGTTACATTGGTAATAACGCCAACGTCAAAGGCCGCGTCGCCTAGACGCATGGTTCGCTCGGAGAGGCCGTGTGAACTGGCCTCCACCACTGCGTACTCTGCGCCGCCATCGCACATTCGTGCGAGGTGTTCGTGAATAATCGGAGCTTCCGGCGTGGTCTGATGTTCGCTGTTCCATTGAACATCGCCACCGTCGCTGTACTGCACTGTGGAGATAAAGCCCGCCTTCTTGCCCAAGAGCCGCAGAAGCTGGTAGATGAGGTAGACTGTGGTACTCTTACCCTCAGTGCCAGACACTCCGATCAGTGCCAGACAGCGGGAAGGCGAGCCGTAAAAGGCATCAGCAATGGGCGACATGGCAAAACGCGAATCCTTCACGCGAATACACGCGGCCTGCTGGCGCGTATCCAGCGGCAATTCGTCCTGATGGACAATGAGCGACGCGCCTCGCGCTATCGCGTCAGAAACAAAGCGATGACCGTCCACATGCAGGCCGCTTAACGCAAAGTAGCAGTTATCTGCCTGTACTTTGCGTGAATCGTAGACCAGACCGCTCACGAGCGGGTCGCTTGCGGGCAGGCTGTCAACACAGCCCGCGCGCTGCGCCACCTCAGGAGTAACAAACTCAGACATTTTTTTGATATAGCTCATAGCCAAGCCTAACGCGCCAGAAGCGGTCTGGCAAGGGC
>JAIRMT010000094.1 GCA_031258505.1 Treponema sp. | reverse complement strand
GGCAGATCGAGACCGGGCGCAGATGCCCATCTCTCCCGTACATAGAAAGAATCGCCTCCGCGCTTAGTATTGCGCCTTATCAACTGTTTTACGATGAGCTTGAGACTGCCGCTGTTGTTGCGAACATTGATCGCAAGCGGCAGATTAAGACCGCTATCATTGAGAGCGTCTCTCAGGGGATACAGTCGGTCATTGACGAGCTATGTTGATTATCTATATAAAAATTTTGTGGTATTGCTACACAACATCTTATTGGGAGCAGGTCTGTTTACGCTTCGCCGCCGTATTCAGACACTGCTAGAAGGGGTTATATGACGCTTCAAGATGTCTTCACAGTGAACTTGAGGAAGTATCGAAAACAAGCCGCGCTCACTCAGGAGAAACTCGCTGAACTCTGTGATACTGATCCGCGCTATATTGGACAACTCGAAACTGGACGCCGTTGTCCCTCCTTTGCTTATATCGAAAAGATCGCCTCCGCGCTTAGTATTGCGCCTTATCAACTGTTTTACGATGAGCTTGAGACTGCCGCTGTTGTTATGAACATTGAGCGCAAGCGGCAGATTAAGACCGCGCTCATTGAACGCGTTTCTCAAGGGATACAGTCAGTCATTGACGAACTATGTTGATTAGCGCCGGAAAGAAAAAAGTCCGCGAATGACCCGAATGAACGCGAATGTTCTTTAGAGAAATGAAATATGCGCGCCTATTCGCGTCCATTCGCGGACACATTCTTACCTTTTGCAGCAGGTTCTTTGTTCTTTTAGGGAATGATCACCTCCCGCACGTCCGACCAGTGGCTCACACCCTCTTTGGTAAGATAACGGAGCGAATAATACATTTTTTTACCGCGCTCGGCGGCGCTAAAGGTTCGTTCCCAAGGGTTACGAGAAAACGTGTCATTGTTCGATAGCTGGTCAGGGCTATCAATCGACGTTTCAGAAACCGAAAAGGAGATCTCAACCCGGTCAACGCCGTAAGGTTTCGCGCCGAAATACCGTACCTTGACGACTCCCGGTTCGTGGGCGTTGATGAGCGCCTCGCTGTCCGGTCCCGCGTCCGGTATCGGTATTGGGGAAGGTTCCTTGTCCGATACAGTAACGCCCATCTCCTGTTTCTGGCCATCAGTCATTTTACTGTTGTTGCGTATCCGTTCCCGAGCAAACTTCCGCATCGCCTCAATCGCCGTCTTTTTCAGCTCGTCTTTTTCAGTGCGGTTTGCCTTGGTCGGCGCAGCCTGATACGTCGTTCTCGCGCTTATAAACGCCGTAAACGCGGCTTTAGTCTCAACACATTCGTCCGCAGGCCATTCATAAGCAGCCTGAAGAGTCGTATCAGACTGTTTTTCATCCCAGACCTCAATAATCTCAGCGAGTTCTCCCTCCTTTCTCGGAATCCAGTCTATACGTTCAGCCATACCTTAACTCCTTCCCGCGTAATATTGACGCGGTTTTACATTGATATATGCGCATATACTAACAGTATTAACGCATATCACATTGATATATGCGCAGATACTAACAGTGTTGACGCATATCACACTGATATATGCGCAGATACAACAGTATTAACGCACAATTTATAGTTACAGAGATATTGTACGACATCGCTGAAGCGTTTGTCAAGAGAGATATAGCAATTTTTGTAAAAGATTAAGTAATGTCCGGCGGCTATGGTCTGCTGTTTGAAGATTCGGCCGCCATCGCTTCTCTGCGCTTACAAAAGGTAATCACTGTATAAATCGAGTATCTTCCCGCCCATTCCGTCATACTATCATTCCTGGTAATTATCTCAAGTCTGCCTAACATGAGCTGGTAATAGGCAGGGTATAACTCGGCGATACGGGTAACGGGAGAGCGCAAGAGCCGGTTTATACAGATGGATGCGCTTGACATAAAACAGTCGCAGATGTTTCCCTGTCAAGGCTGCTTGAGACGCGCTCTTGTCCGGCGCTGGTTAAGCATCTATAGTATAGAGATAATGCTTTCCCAATTTTTCCCGGTGTTCTTCACCATGTTTATCGTTATCGATCCCATAGGCTTGGTTCCTCTTTACATTGGCCTTTCCTCCCGCGTTGAGGCTGGGCGGAAAAAAAGAATCATTCGCAGCGCCGTATTTATTTCTTTCGGCGTACTCCTTGGCTTCATCCTTCTGGGGAAGCACATACTCGCCCTTTTGGGCATAGAGCTTGGCTCTTTCTTCATCGCTGGAGGTATTATGCTCTTCATCGTTTCTATGGAAATGCTCTTTGGGAAGCCAAATCAGTCCAAGGTTTCGAGCCGGGAGCAGTCCGACGCGCCGGGCGGCGGAGAGGACGGTCAGTCGATAGCGGTCTTCCCTCTGGCGATTCCCATGCTGGCTGGTCCCGGCTCCATCACGGCTATCATACTGTATACGGGCAGCGCCGGGGAGTTCCATGAAACCGGCGCTATCATGATGATGGTGATGCTGATCCTTGCTCTGCTAATCATCATGGCTATTGTGTGGATTGCGCTCAGAGGTTCCGAGCTTATACTGCGCGTTCTGGGCAAGACTGGAGTTTCGGTTCTTGAGCGCATCATGGGGCTTCTTCTTTCGGGGCTGTCAGTGCAGTTCGTCTACGACGGCATTGTGCGCCTAGGTCTGATTCCGGGGCTATCATGAGAAAAAACGCAATGGCTAACACTCATTCTCTACTCAGCAAAGGCCGGTTCCAGCGCGATTTCAAGCCCTGTCAGGCTCTTGACTTGGACCGTATCCTTCACGCCGTAAATTTGCGTGGTAATGAGGCCATTCTCAAAATGGTGGACGTGAACGCTCTTGGTTTCTGGATAGACTACCCAATACTCACACACGCCGGCGCGGTGGTATAGCTCGAACTTCCGCGCCATTTCACCCACCGAGTTGGCTGGCGACACGATTTCCACCACCAGCGTAGGCGCTCCGCGGCAACCCTCATGGCCGCGCTTCATGGAATCGCAGACAACGGTGATGTCCGGCTGTACTACGGTGTCGTCGCTCTCGTCTTCCTCATAAAACAGCCGCGCGTCGTAGGGAGCGGGATAGACTTTGCAAGGCTTGCCGCGTAAGAAAACATGGAATTGCGCTGATAACTCCATACTGATTGCCTGATGATACGCATTGGGCGCAGCCATCGCGTAGGCAACACCGTCAATGAGTTCATAACGCTCACCGGGATCAAGCTCCCAGTTCTTATAGTCCGCGTAGGTATAAAACGGTTCTTTTTCTGCAAATACCGCGTTTGACATACTTATCACCTCGTTAAGGAATATACCAGCTTTGGAGTATGTGGTGTAGCGCCTGCCTGAGCCTTTCAAGCGTCGGCCTTTAGGCTAAATTTGATCCACAAAGCGCCAGACATATATGGTATGCCAGCAGGATGAGGCGCCACACACACAAAGCGCCACACACACAGGCATAGCTTGAGTCAGAGGTGTCAGAGAGTGTTACTGGAAGAGCGGCTGCGCGATTGCGAAGCTAAATCCGCGGGTCGATAAGCGACTGGCGCTTCTGGTTTTTGCCGTGAGGCTCTGCTCAGGAAGCGTTTGTCCTGTGCCTTAACAAAGGTCTGGTGAATCTGTATAGTGAAGACGGAGGCTTAAAAACATGCTGTCAAGAGACGATTTTGTGTTTACCATTGGCTATGACGGGCCGGCGGCAGTGGTGGATAGTCAGGCCAAGCGGCGCTATGCAGCGCTTTCTACGCGAGAGCTTGCGGAAAAAGGACTGTTCCGCGCGGCTTATTCATCCGCGCTCTACGCCAAAAGCAGGGAAGAGCTGCAAATGGTGGTAGATATATACAACAAAATCGCAGGCGCGTCCTTCACCTTGGACTCGCCGCTGGATCGGCTCTTCGGGGTTTTCCCCGTGGAGGTCAAACGTTCTATAGCGCTGTGATGGGTAAAACTGATGTAGGCCAGCTCTACGCCAGTATACGCAAGGAGGTTGAGGCGCGGCTGGAAGAGTTCCGCGCACTCTGGGAACATGGCTCAGATAGCGAACTGTTGCGCGAACTGTGTTTCTGTGTCTGCACACCACAGACTAATGCGAAACGCGCATGGGAGGCGGTGAACCGGCTGGCGGATTCCGGCTTGCTTGAAAGCAGCGCCCACGACCGTGCTGCGCTTGCCTCAGTGCTGCGCGAGAGCGGCGTCCGTTTTCACAACAACAAGGCTGGATACATTGAGGCTAACCAGCGGCTTTTCTTCCCGGACACCAGAAGTAAGATCGCTGGCATATTGAGCGGCGGTGTCAGAGAGGCGCGGTCAAGCCTGACGCTCCGGGTTGCGGGCTGGGGACTTAAAGAGGCGTCGCACTTTCTGCGTAACATTGGTCAGGGAAGCAAAATTTGCATTCTTGACCGGCATATACTGCGGCAGCTTGTGGACTACGGGGTTATCGCGGCAATGCCAGGGGCGCTGTCGACAAAGGCGTATCTTGAGACTGAACGCGCCATGACGCGCTTTGCGCTTGATGAGGGCGTGCCGCTTGACGCGCTGGATTTGACGCTGTGGTTTAAGGCAAAAGGGGAGGTATTCAGATAGCATTTTTCCGTGTATACTATGTGTCATGAATACTCTAGCGTTACAAAATCTAAGCTACGGTATGTATGTCATCGGGACCACGGATGGGGAGAAGCTCACCGGCTGCGTGGTCAACACGGTGGTACAGGCCGCATCGACGCCGGTGTTGGTAACGGTTTCCGTTAACCACAATAACCTGACCAATCAATGCCTGAAAAAGCACAAACTGTTTTCAGTTTCCATTCTATCGGAAGCTGTGGATTCAGGCGTTATTGGGACTTTCGGCTTTCATTCAGGCAGGGATACGGACAAGTTTGCCACTATTCCACACAGCCTGACTAACTCTGGAATGCCGGTTTTGAACACTGGTATTTGCGGCTGGCTTGAGTGTAGGGTGCGCGACTCTCTCGACCTTGAAACGCACACCGTGTTCATCGCCGAGGTCATTGACGCGGAGCGCTTTGACGGCGTTCCCATGACCTACTCGTACTACCACCACGTCATAAAAGGCGCGTCTCCTGCCAATGCTCCAACATATATGCCGGAAACCTCGCCTGTGGAACCGCCACCAGTAAGTGCAATAGGGTCTGCATCCGCCGCTGTGTGGGTCTGCGATGTCTGCGAATATGAGTACGATGGCGCGGATGGTCCCTTTGAGTCGCTGCCTGATGATTGGGTATGCCCGGTCTGCGGCGTACCCAAGAGCCAGTTCTCACAGAGGTAGTGTTAGTGGAATGTCAGCGAATGGCGGCAAGGAGCAGCCGCCATTCGTGGACTCTTCTAGTCCAAATAGCTTGTCAGCCGGCGATAGGTCTGATTCACGCGCTGTCTGGTTTCTTCATCCACGTCTTCGCCCAGGTCCTCAATGAGGGTTTCCATGGCAGATATACTTTGATATACAATAGCTGAAAAATCCCGCGAGCAGTTAAACATATAGTGTCCCTGGTTCCGGGAGAGCAGGCCGATGAAGCCCAAGTGCTTACTCTGTTCCCGCCAGGGCGCGGGCGTGGCCAGGTCAGGGAGGTAGGCAAGCAGAGGGTCTAGGTTTTGCTTTATATCAAACACTTCCCGTCGCGGCCACTGCTTTTCAGGGGCGTCGGGGAGCGCGGCTTCAATATGGGGCAGCAGGGAGAGGATGCGCGTAACTTTTTTACCAAGCAGCAAGCGGTATTCGCCGCGTACAACAAGAACGCCGCGCAGGTTCCGGTAGCGCTGTTTATAGGTCTTCATAAAAGCCATGAACTGTTCCCGTACTTTTACTATCTTCTCCAGCGGCATGAGCAGATAGCGCTTATCTTTGCCGCTCTTAGCCTCGTATTCCTCGAACTCGAAAACCTCATCCCCAATAGGAAGACTAGCCAGCGCGTCCTCTGCATCGTTTGTTTTTTCCCTTTTCTTCTTTTTTTGTTCTGTCTGCCCGGCTTTTCTTGTTTTTTCGATCTCGTCGGTCTTTTTCTTTTTCTTCGTCTTTTTTATAGTAACAATCTCTTCAGACTCCGTAATTCCGACCAAGCCATCATACAGATCAGGGCTTATCCTAAGCAGCGTTTTCTTTGAGAGCGGAGACACAGACATAGCGTACATACGGCTTGTACGGACGATTTCACCGGCCACGATATACTGTGGGTTCATACGGAACATCACTGAGCCTGGGTGAATGAGGATGCTGTCTTCGGTGAGGGTACGGTAGGTTCCCCAGTCGCTGTCTCCTCTGGGGTTTTCATCCTGCGCACAGACAAACTGGATGAGGCCCCGCGCCACACAGCAGAGGTAGTCTTCAAGTGAGCCGCCACTGGCAAGCGGGACGCCCAAACTAGAAACGATTTCGCCAAGCTGTTTCGTGATATTTGATATTTCAGCCATAGTGCGATTATCGAGGTAGTTTTTCTTGCAGAACTGGGCTTTGTTTGGCGCTTCCTCAAAGGCATGGAGGAGCTTGAGGTATGAAACAAAGTCGCCATATTCATCACGGAAACGGTGGTGCGCCTGACGCGCCTCCATCTCTTCCCCAGGCGGCAGGATATATGGGCTTGATGTTGATAAAAAAGCCGCCGCAATGGTGGTTTCGATGATCACTTCAGGATATTTGAGTATGGCCTCTACGATGATACGGGACTGGCGGGGCAGCAGGGGAAATTCGGTCATCATCTTCCCAATCTTGGACAGACTACGGTCGCTTTTCAGGGCTTCAAGCAGGTTCAGGGTTTCAATGGCTGCGATGAGCCCCTCGCGGTTGGGTGGGGAAATAAAGTCGAAGTCCTCAAACGTGGTCAGTCCAAGGTCGGACATACGGAGTACCACTTCGGAAAGGTCAGTGCGGTAGATTTCCTCAGTTGTAAAAAGGTCGCGGCGTTCAAAGTTCTTGCGGTCGTAGAGCCGGTAGCAGGTTCCTTCCTGCGTGCGGCCAGCGCGTCCCTTGCGCTGGTTTGCAGCGGCTTTTGATATGGGCGCTTCCACAAGGCTTGAGGTAAAGGTGCGCGGGTTGTAGTGGTTGAGCTTTGACAGGCCGGAATCAATGACAGTTGTTACCCCATCAATCGTTACTGAAGTTTCCGCGATATTGGTAGAGATGATCACCTTTATCTTGCCGCTGGGCGCGGGGTCAAAGACTCGCTCCTGCTCCTCACGGGCAAGCCTGCCATAAAGGGGAAGTACATAGATATATTCGGCGACTGGCCCGTTAACCAGACGTTCCATACATTCCTTGATGATTTTTTCACCAGAAAGGAAGATCAGAATATCGCCGACACGTTCCTCGCTCACCACGCGCTCAACAATTAATGTGATCTTCTCAAGGAGCGCGTCTTCCGTGCTTTCTGTGATTGCCCGCCGCGCGCGCCGGCTTTCCCAAGTGTTGCGTTCCCACGACTGAGGCGCTGACGGCGCTTTAACCGGATCATAGACGAGCGTAACTGGATACGTTATGGCGTCAATCTTGACGATTGGACATTCACCAAAATACTGGGAGAACACCTGGGCGTTGATGGTTGCTGACGAGACAATAACCTTAAACTCAGAACGGGTTTCAATGATCCGCTTCAAAAGCCCCAAAATGAAATCAATGTTAAGGCTTCGTTCATGCGCCTCGTCAACGATAATACAGCAGTAACGGGAGAGCCAGGGGTCGAGCTTCATCTCCTGAAGTAGTATGCCATCGGTCATAATCTTGATCCGCGTGTGCAGGTCGGTTTTGTCTTCAAAGCGCATCTTATAGCCCACGAGTCCGGGTACGACTTGGCCCATCTGTCGGGCGATGAATTCGCTCACCGAAACCGCCGCAATGCGTCGCGGCTGGGTTACGCCAATAATGCCGTTTTCTCCATAACCCGCGTCGTGGAGGATCACCGGCATCTGGGTGGTCTTGCCTGAACCGGTCGGGCTTTCCACCACCACCACTTGATTGCCAGCAAGGGCTGAAAGAATGAGGTCTTTGTGTTTATACACAGGAAGTTCGATATAATTCATGCCCTATATAATAGAAGAAACTATTGCGTAGAGCAATTATACTTTGTCTTGAGCGCTGCCAGTTCTGCATCCAGTGTGGCGCTCTGCTCCAGGTCCTTCAAGCGACGGTCGGTCGCGGCAAGCTCCTCATCACCCGGGGAATAACCTGTGGCTATGAGAAGCTCCTGTTCCAGAAGGTCGGGGTCTATGCTCCGCTCACGGGCTGCGAGTCCGGGGAGCTGTTTCCTCATGGTCTCAATCTGAGACTTAAGTTCCGCGATTTCCGCGCTCAGGCTGTTTTTTTGCTCTGTTGCGCGTTCCACCTGTTTTTCCGCTTCCTGCGCCAAATCCTCAACGCCCTTTGAACGGGCAAGCGCGACACGGCCACGCCATTTGGCTTCCTCCGCCGTACATTCCGCCAGCTTCTTTTCCGTGAGTTTCAGCGTCGTAAGGTACTGAACAATATACGCCTTCGCGTCAGCAGTGCGCAGACCCGCAAGATCAGTTTCTTTCTGTTGCACTAGTAGCTCTCCTTTCTATATTTATACTAACCCATGTTATGTAAAAGAAGAAGATAGTCCACGTATGTCAGGATAAACGCATAGCAATTCTCAAGCGCCTCTACCAGTCGCGTGTACGCCCGTATCGCGCTCAAGCGCGCTAAGAAAGAAGAAGAAGGGGGAGCGCCGTTGAGGAAGAAGCGCGCCTCTATTCGCCAATGCCGCGCCGTTTACTCCGCTGCTCCCCCTCGCTTCAAACCCGCTTCGCGTGTTTTCCGCTACCCCACTCTTTTTCCCAGCCCGCGTGCCAGAGGCACAAGTGCCAGAGACCCTGAGTGCCACACACATCACACACACCAACCCAAGTGCCACAGAGACACAAGTGCCAGAGACATATCAGCCTGAGGGACACACATACCAGACTACGTATGAGACAGCTACTCGATCCAGTGGCGAGACACGCCTTAGCCCAGTGGCGTGGCTCGCCATAGCCCAGTGGCACGTCGCGTCATAGAGCTGGTGTGTGTCTGACGCTCGACCGATCGAGACGCGATCTCGCCCACGATCGAGACACGATCTCGCCCACGATTGCGATCATGGACGTTCTGCCTGTGGGTGTGGCGGCTGAACGGCGACAGCCGAAGGTTTTATTCAAGAAAGCAGTGGCGCGGCTCGCCATAGAGCTGGTGCAAGAAAGCAGCGGCCAGCCGCTCGCGTATAAGCTCTTATACCTTAGAAGGCATAAAAGGTTCCTATGCGTTTATCCCGCCTCAATGAAAGTGATTGATTGACACGCATCCCATTCTGTTGGAAAGAGGTATATCACCTTGTCAGTTCTATGCGTTTATACGGTTTCTGAATTGACGAGTCGCAACAATTTATATACTTTCTATAACATAGTTAGCAACATATAACTAAAATATCATTAGGAGGAATCTTTGATGAAAAAGATTGTTTTTGCGTTGTTCTTAACGGCGGGACTTGTCGCCGGATTGTCTGCCCGGGCTGCAATAGAGCAGCAAAGCGCCTCGACTGCGGCGCGGCCGGAGACGATAAAAATTGTTGATACCACCTTGGAGGAGGTTGAGGCGGTGGTCAATCCGACGACGGTGGCCATTTACGATTATTCAATCCTCGACATTCTGGCCTCAGTGGGCTTTGAAAGGACGGGGATTAAAACGCTGGTGGTGCCTTCACAAAGCTCCCTGCCCGACGCCTTGGCCTACTATACGTCGGATGTGCCGGGAACTAGAATCATCAGCGGCGGCAGCCTCTTCTTCATTGACTGGGACGTACTGGATCTGGCTGAACCCCAACTGGTGATTCTGGGGGGCAGATCCTTCGGGATGAACGCCTCTGGGCAACGTCTTGGTACAGAGGATGCGGCCAAATACCGGTCTGACACCTACAGCCGCTATAGCGGCGCCCGGTTCATCAAACTTTCGGTGGACGCCAGCAAGTCAACTCTGGATGAGGACATTTTGCGGAACGTTACCGCCCTGGGCAAGATATTCCCGGCTCTCAAAGAGGACTTGGACGCCCGGTATCGGGAAATCAAGGCCGATATAGACACCATTAAAGCCAAAGCCCAAAGTTCCGGGGCAAAGGCGCTGTTTGTTATGACCCCGGATCCTTCTTCCATCTCGGTGTTCCTTCCGGGCAGCCGTTTCGGGATGCTCTACAATGAATTCGGCTTTATCCCTGCGGATCCCGGGACAAGCGCAGACTTCAGCGCCCACGGTGCCACCACCGCTGCGGAATACATCATGGCCGTCGACCCGGACGTGATATTCCTGCTCGACCGGGCTGCCACCGTAGGTACCGAGGCGGGAGAGACCAATTTCAGGAACGACCCTTCCATCCAGCAGACTTCGGCCTTCAAAAACAACCGGATATACACCCTGGACGGCGACTCCTGGTATACCATGACCGGCGGGATTCAGGCCGCCAAACAGATGATACAGGACCTAATGCAGTTTATTGATACAATCTAAGGAATGTAACTTCTTTGCCCTGACTTGGACGGTATTCTTGGCGCTGACCAACTATACTGTCCAAGCTGGGGCTTAAAAACACCAATGCAATGTTAAGTTTTGACCAGTCTGCCGAGCTTCTCGGAGAATTGTTCCAGAGCCTTCTATGATGGCTCATCGCTGAAATATAGGCAGACTTTCCTACCCGCTACTTCCGCAATGTTGAAGTTAAAGCCGAAAATATCGTCCAGAATTTCTTTGGTGATGATCCGGTCCGCCGACCCTTCCGCAGCAATGGTCCCGTCCTTCATGGCGATAATATGGTCTGCGTATGCCGCAGCGAAATTGATGTCGTGGACTACAATAACCACGGTTTTGCCCATGTCCCGTACCAGCCGGGAAAGGATGCGCATGATTTCCACTGAAAAATGTATGTCCATGTTATTCAGGGGTTCGTCAAGGAACATATATTTGGTGTCCTGTGCCAGTACCATAGCAATATAGGCCCGCTGCCGCTGTCCCCCGGAAAGCTCGTCGATGTATTTTCCCCGGATGTCCTCAAGCCGCAGGTAGGCTATCGCCTCGTCAATCATGGCCCTGTCTACTTCAGTCAGCCGTCCCCGGCTGTGGGGGTAACGCCCAAAGGCCACCAGGTCATCAATGCTTATCCGTATGGAAATATGGTGGGTCTGTTTTAATACCCCGATGGTTCTGGCAATCTCCAGACTTTTCATGCTTGCCATATCCCGGCCGTCCAGAAACACCGCGCCATCCCGGAGGCTTACAAGCCGAGTGATCACGTTGAGCAGGGTGGACTTCCCCGCGCCATTGGCGCCGATGAGGGCGGTTACCTGATTTTCCGGGATGATTAGATTCACCCCCCGCAACACCTCGGTATCGCCGTAGGATTGATGCACGTTCTTCACTTCTATCATATTCGATTCTCCCGCAGGATCAAAAAAAACATATAGGAACAGCCCGCCAGATCAATGATCACCGTAACCGGGACAGCGTATTCCAGCAGTTCCACCAGGGTCTGCCCCGCAATGAGGATGAGGCACGCAGTCAAGGCTGAACCCAAAAACAGAATTTTATGCCGGTAGGTTTTGAACAATTCCCGGCTTATGTTGACCGCGATAAGCCCCAAAAAGGCGAGGGAGCCAATCATGGCAGTAACCACGGACATTCCTGCGGCGATAAGCAGCAGGTTCAGGCGCAGTTCTTCTGTATAGGCTATTCCCAAATTCCTCGCGTTGGCCTCTCCTAGGCTCATCACGTCGTAGACCCGGTGCCGCCTCATCATAAGCGCTGTAAGCAGGAGCATCAGTGGGGCAGTGATAAAAATGATGGCAGTATTCATATTGTTCACCGTTACTGATGTGGCGGAACGCACCTGCTGGAATTCATCCGGGTCCATCAGCACTTCGATATAATTGACTCCGCTTCTTACGATCCCTGAAAGGATGAGGCCGAAGAGCAGTAAAAAAACGATGTTGTTTTTGTTCTTCCGGAGGATGATCCCGTACATGCTTACCGAAACCGTCATCATAAGGGCGGCGGAAAAGAGGTAGTTCAGCGCGGAATTGGCGAACAGAGGGGTTGACGCGCCGAACAGAAAAACGAGGAGCGCTTGGGAGGCGATAAACACCGAATCGAAGCCTATCATGGCTGGTGTCAGGACCCGGTTTTCCGTAATGGTCTGGAAGGCTAGGCTCAACACCGCCATAAGAGCCGAGGAGAGCGCCATGCCAGCCAAGGAGGGAATCGTCCGCGCCATGATGCCCGCGTAGGCGCTCCGGGTCATGGGCATCCCCAGCCGGATGGCCTTGAGGGATGTCCGGGCATACACATAGAGAAAAGCGGCCAGGACGATAAGCGCCGCGATGGTGAAAAACAGGAACAGCGTCCGTTTAGCCCCGTCCGGGTGTTTTCCCATGCCGTATCATCCTTATCAGTAAAATCATGAAGAGTACGCCCCCAACAATGCCAATGGTAAAACCCACGGACATTTCATAGGGAAATATCACCAGACGGCTCACAATGTCGCAGAGGAGCACGAAGACCGCTCCCAAGAGCATTACATCGATAATGGTTTTCTTGAGGTTGTCGCCATAAAAACGGGCGGCCGTATTCGGGATGATCAGCCCCACAAAGGGAAGCGGACCCACTGCCACAAAGGAAGCCGCAGTTATCACCGCCACGATCATAAGGCCCATGAATATAACCCGGTTATAGGCCAGACCCAGGTTGCGGGAAAAATCTTCCCCCATCCCCACGATGCTGAAGGCGGTGGAGTAGACTGCTGCCAGAATCAAGGGCACGATGATGGCGTAGATCATCGAAAAATCTCCGATCCGGGCAAAGCTGCCCAAGTTTATGGAAGACATAAGCTGCATCACGTCAAAGCGGTAGGCTATGGCGGTACTCAAGGCGGACAAGACGCCGCCGTACATCATACCGATCAAGGGGACGTAGACCAGGTCCCGCAGTTTCAGACGGTTGATCACTCGGGTAAACAGCGCTGTTGAGCCCAGGGCAGTGGCAAAGGCGAAAAAGGTCTGTACCATAGGCGCGGCTCGACCCAAAACAATATAGGAAAGGAGCATTCCCAGTGCCGCGGCATCGGTAGCGCCGCTGGTAGAAGGAGACATGAATTTATTGCGGCTGATGGCCTGCATGATGAGTCCCGCCGCGCTGAGACCAGAGGCGGACAAAATCACCGCCATAGTCCGGGGCAGTCGGCTGCTGAGAAACGTCCGCAGTGCGGCATCATCCAGTCGAAGGAGATTCGCCGGAGTAACCGATGAGTCCACGCCGATCATCAGAGAGATGCCGGTCATTGCCAGGAAGACCAGAAGAACCGCTCCCCGCTTAAAGCCCCCTGGAATGGCTCCGATTACAGAGGGCTTGCTGGTATAGGTATAATGTCTAGGATTAATGCGTATGATGTGTAACCTTCCTCAATAAACCGGCCTCCAAAACCACGGAGTCGGTTCCCCTGTTAATATCTACTAACTAAACATACTCTATGCGGAAATTCCTGTCAAGCGGCCTTAAAGCTGAGTCATCGGAGTTCGGAACTTGAAACCAGAGATTGAAACAGAACTCATTCGTCTCTGAGCCTTCACTTTCTAATAGGTTTGTTTTCTACCTGCCGATATTTCCTCACCGACGCGGCGAATACCTCTCACGTCTGGTCATACCGGCGATAATATACCGCGTCTTTCCTACCGTTCTCTGGCTCAACCAGCCAAATTCCCCCATAAAGCAAGTGCGCCGCGTTACGGAGCAAGCGTGCCGCGTCATGGAGCAAGCGTGCTGCGTCATGGAGCAAGCGTGCTGCGTAACGGAACAAGCGTGCTGCGTCATGGAGCAAGCGTGCTGCGTAACGGAACAAGCGTGCTGCGTCATGGAGCAAGCGTGCTGCGTAACGGAACATGCGTGCTGCGTCATGGAGCAAGCGTGCTGCGTCATGGAGCAAGCGTGCTGCGTAACGGAACATGCGTGCCGCGTCATGGAGCAAGCGTGCTGCGTAACGGAACATGCGTGCTGCGTAACGGAACATGCGTGCTGCGTAACGGAACATGCGTGCCGCGTCATGGAACGGAATATGCGGGCCGTGGCGCGGAGCAATAGGAGACATGGCTAATACAGTCTTCCCATGCCGGAAGCAGGGGAAGTTCTATGCGTTTATCCTACCATTTGACAAAGAT
>JAIRMT010000031.1 GCA_031258505.1 Treponema sp. | reverse complement strand
CTGAACCGCCGCGTGGAAATCACTATCCTTGAATAGGCTAAAACCAAGGCAATAAAATTCACTCACCTCTAATGCTGGTATAGATAGGCCTCTTGCGAGTCGCGCACAACATCTTGCGCGCTGCGCACAACATCTTGCGCGCTGCACATAACATCTTACGCGCTGCACACAACATCTTGCGCGCTGCACACAACATCTTGCGCGCTGCACATAACATCTTGCGAGCCGCGCATAACATCTTGCGAGCCGCACACAACATCTTGCGAGCCGCACACAACATCTTGCGAGCCACGCACAACATCTTACGCGCCGTGCACAACATCTTGCGCGCCACACACAACATCTTGCGAGTCGCACATAACCCCTTATGAGACACCACAACATCTTGCGAGCCGCACATAACATCTTATGAGCCACGCATAACATCTTGCACGCCGCGCACAACATCTTGCGCGCCACGCACAACATCTTGCGAGTCGCACATAACATCTTGCGAGCCGCACATAACATTTTACGAGTCGCACACAACATCTTACGAGCCACGCACAACATTTTGCGCGCCGCACACAACATTTTGCGAGTCGCACACAACATTTTGCGCGCCACGCATAACATCTTGTACGCCGCGCACAACATTTTACGAGCCGCGCACAACATCTTGCGAGCCGCGCATAACATCTTGCGAGCAACGCATAACATCTTACGAGTCGCACACAACATCTTACGCGCTACGCACAACATTTTGCGAGTCGCACACAACATCTTACGCGCTACGCACAACATCTTGCGCGCCACGCACAACATCTTACGAACCGCACACAACATCTTGCGCGCCACACACAACATCTTGCGAGTCGCGCACAACTAAGCGCGGCAATGCGGGGTTGCTAACGGAACACAACAATGTCAAATCGCTGTAAAACCGAATAAGTGTGTACTTTACAGGTGGGAAAAGTGGATTTACCATTATTTTATCATGGAGCGTATGTTTCGTGAAAATTCTATCAGGAGTTATCAGGAGGTGTATTATGAAAAGTAATACTGGTTCCAGTGTTGCCGTTGATCCCAAGGCGGCAGGAAAAGAAGCGGCGGGAAAAGTTAAAGCAGGGCTTGACAGCATCAAAATTGCCTTTGCCTATGCCAGCGTCGCCTATGATCTGGGGCAGCTACTCGCAGGAATCAGCGAGGAATTGCCCGGAATTCCCGTATTGGGTAATACTTCTTTTACCGGCGTTATTACCCCCGAGGGCTTTATCTCCGGCGAAAAAGGCTTTGTGGGCATTTTGGCTCTGGCTGGGGACGATCTAAGCGTCGGGGTTGCCGGAACGCCCAAGGGCGACTGCGCCCGCGAGACAGGAAGGCTCGCAGCCAAGGAAGCCATGAAAAACGCGGGGAAAACCTGCCCACCAGACTATTTTTACATGGCCGCTCCCCCGGGTGAGGAAGAAACCTTCCTCAAGGGCGTAAGCGATGTGATTGGCCGCAAGCCCTTTTTCGGCGGCAGCGCCGCAGATAACGCCATTGCTGGCGAGTGGAAACTGTTTGCCAATCAGCAGGTCTTTGCCGACGGCATAACCCTGGCCTTTTTCTATGCCGAAAAACCAGCAACCAATCTCTTTACCGGAGCCTACCGGGAAACCGGAGACGTGGGCATCATCACCAAAGTCAGGGATAAGCGGGTTCTGGAGGAAATCGACGGCAAGCCAGCCCTCAAGCGCTACGCCGAATGGGTTGGGGTTGATGCCGAAAGCCTCAAGGGGGGCAATCTCCTGGTTTATACGATTACTTCCCCATTAGGGGTCAAGGACCGGCTTGGAGATCTCACTGCCATCCGCCACCCCATGAACGGGAATGACGACTATTCCATGAACATCGGTGCGAATTTGGCGGAAAAAACCGCCGTAATCCGCATGGAAGGCTCAGTGGACGAACTCATCGCTTCGGGCGCTGACACACTGGAAGCGCTCAAGAAGAAAATGACCGCTCCACCAGCAGCGTTCTTCCTGGTACATTGCGGCGGACGGCGTGCCGGCATTGGAGACCGGATCGAGGAACTGGTCGCAGGGGTGAAGAAGGCTGCGGACGGCGTACCTTTCATCATGGAATTCACCTTTGGGGAATATGGTTATGAGGATGACGGTAACAATACTACCGGCGGCCTCATGTTGTCCTATACGGGTTTTGCCCAGTAGATTTTAAGCGAGGCGGTTTTCAAGGCGCGGTTTTGGAACCGCCTTAAAAAACTCAATAACAAGGAGAGAAGAAAAATGAAAATGATTATTGGCGGAAAAGCAGTGGATGCCTCTAACGGAGCTGTTATCAAGGTAACTAATCCGGCAAACGGTAAGGTTATCGACACGGTTCCGGCAGCCACTGAAGATGATGTCAAATGGGCGGTAGAAAAGGCCAAAGAAGGACAGAAAAAATGGGCGCAGGTTCCGGTACACGAGAAAGGGGACATTCTCCTCAAATTTGTTGCCATGGTGGAAGAAAACAAGGAAAAGCTGGCAAGAACCCTTTCGGATGAGACGGGCAAGCCAATCACTGAGGCACGAGGGGAAATAGCCAATATTCCCATTGCCTTTAAGGGCTTTGTAGAACGGGCAAAACATCTCTACGGCGAAGTTATCCCCGCGGGGCAGGAGAAAAATCAGGAACGCCACGTCCTGCTCACCCTGCGGGAACCCATCGGCGTAGTGGCCTGCGTCATTCCCTTTAATTTCCCCTGCGATCTGTTTGATCAGAAAGTGGCGCCCACCTTGCTGGCAGGAAACGCCGCTATCGTAAAACCCTCGACAGATAACCCGCTGACCCTTTGTATGCTGACGGAACTTCTGGTCAAGGCTGGCGTTACCGATGGGGCCATTGAAATCGTTACGGGTCGGGGTTCCCAGGTTGGTAGCTGGCTCTGCAAAAACCCGGACGTTCACGCCATCACCCTAACCGGTTCAACCGAAGTAGGGATCGAGACCTACAAAAACGCCGCGAGCCACCTAGCCCATATTGCTCTGGAACTGGGAGGCAATGACGCCTTTATTGTGTGGAAAGACGCAGACCTGGACCTTGCAGTGGAAGAGGTGATCTGGGGCAGAATGTACAACACTGGCCAGGTGTGCTGCGCCTCCAAACGCTTCCTCATCCACAACAGTCTCAAGGAGGCTTTCGCGGAAAAAGTGGTGGAGCGGATCAAAAAGATCAAGACCGGCGACCCGGCGGACGACACCACCCAACTCGGCTGTCTCATCAGCGAGAAAGCCGCCATTGAGGTTGAACGCCAGGTGAACCTCACCGTCTCCCAAGGGGGCAAGATCATCCTGGGAGGCAAGCGCAACGGCGCTTTCTACGAACCCACGGTTATCGACGAGGTTCCCAAAACCGCAGATGTGGCCAAGGATATGGAAATTTTCGGACCGGTCGTGCCGATTATCGGTTTTGAAACCCTGGAAGAGGCGGTCGAGATTGCCAATGCCTCCATATTTGGGCTTTGCGGTTGTATCTTCACAGCGGATATCAAGACCGCCTGGAATGTAGCAACCCAGCTTGAATGTGGCGGGGTGATCATCAACGGCGCGAGCTTCTTCCGTAGCTTCGAGATGCCCTTCGGCGGCTACAAGTATTCTGGTATCGGAACCGAGGGCGTTCTGTCTACCTTTGACGAGGTAACCCGGACCAAGACCATCGTGCTGAAAAATATTATATAAGGGGGCGCTGGTTCCAAGCCTCCCTGCAAGGCTAGAGAAGGCGAGGGAAATCTTATCAGAGGGTAGTTGTAAAACTATCAACCGAGGAACCCTCGCCATGAAAACGTTAAGCTAAAGCCATTGATCCCAACAGGGGCATGGTGGACATCGCGGAGAAAAACCGTGCACGCGAGGCGCTTGAGAAGGCGTTGAGTAACGTCATCAAAGCCTTTCTGCTCTACAGTCCTTTCGTGATCGACAAAGACCGGGGCGAGATGCGGCTTCCTATTCACGACACCAAGCCCACGTCCATGCTACCCGCCCGCGACCTTCCCGGAATACGACATCGACACGTCTGTTCCAAGCAGGCTGTCCGTGCATTTCTGGGACGAGGCTTAAGCAACAGGCAAAACCCCAAGGCGTGCATGGAGCTTGTGTTATGAAAAAATAATAGCCGCGTTGGGTAGTATGTAACGCCGCGCTTGCGGTCTTGCCGTTTAGCGGCGGAGAGAGCGAAGAAAGGTAAACCTTCGCGGAACTCGTTAAACGAGGTGTTCGCGCCGATTCACCGCCTTCTACTACGTTGGGAATAGGGCTTAAAAACGGCGCGTGCGCTGTTTTTAAGCGTGGAAGGGATGTATGCGGGCTATGGAGGGAGGCTTTAAATAAACACACGAACACAGTATAATTTTTGGCCATAAGCTCAAAGTATCTGGGGATAACGCTGATGAGGGCGTTCACTCTAGTAAGGAGAGAAGGTTCACCATAGGCCAAACTTGACCCTAAGTTACGCCAAACTGAATAGAGGAGGATAGTATGCCAGCGGCAACAATACAAGAAGAACGGAAAGCGCCTACATTCGAAGAAGTCTGGGCTTTGATTAAGGAGGTCGGCGAACAACAGAAAGAGACAGCCGCGCAGATGCGGGAAACCGACAGACAAATGAAGGAACAGAAGGAACAATGGAAGGAGACTGACCGACGGATGGAGGAACAACGGAGAGAGACTGACCGACGGATGGAGGAACAATGGAAAAAAACCAGTAAAGTGCTCGGCGATCTGGGACTCCGTTTTGGCGAGATCGTTGAGCATCTCATCGCACCCAATCTCATCAAAAAGTTCAACGACATGGACTTCGATTTAAGGATAGCCAGCCCGAACCGTAAGTATTATAACAAAAATCATCAGGAGCTTGCGGAAGTTGACGTGCTGCTTGAGAACAGCAACGTAGTCATAGCGGTCGAAGCAAAAAGCAAGTTACTGGCTAGTCATGTGCAAGACCACATTGAGCGTATGGATATACTCCGCGCCTATGCCGATGAGCATGATGATCGGCGGGTCTGGCTTGGCGCGGTAGGCGGCGCAGTGCTTGCCCCTGATGTGCGCAAAGCCGCGCTCAAGGCTGGGTTTTACCTCATCGAACAATCAGGGGATACGATGATGATTTCAGTTCCTGAAGGCTTCAAACCAAAAGAATGGACATTCGGCATGACGCAGCAAACGCATACATCCGAAAGAGCAGAATAGCGGAACTAACTACGCTATGGTACGAGGGGCGTGGAACATGACGCGAGACTTTCCAACTACGGTAGGAGACTTTCCAACTACGGCGGGAGACTGTCCAACTACGGCGGGAGACTTTCCAACTACGGCGGGAGACTTTCCAACTACGGCGGGAGACTTTCCCATTACGGTAGGAGACTTTCCCATTACGGCGGGAGACTTTCCCATTACGGCGGGAGACTTTCCCATTACGGCGAGCGTTTACTATTCTTTAGGACACTCCAGTTTCATGCTGTCCCCAGCTGGTGTAAGAATCGGAAACCTGCATATATACGCATATTCCCTAGCCTCTTTACTTTATGAGACGGCTACCACGCCTACGGAACGCCTCCAAAAGTCGCAGACAGTTTACAGTGCGCGTACTGCGGGAGGCAGTGCTTCAAGTTTGCTCAAGATTAGCGTCCCTTTTTCCACTCGTACCGTAATTCGGCTTTCTGGAGCCGCATTGAGCGGAATCAGCGACGACGCGGACTGCGCATTTATGTCAAAAACCGCGAGCCGCTTTCCGTCCTGTTCTATACAAAGCCGCGCCTCTTCCGCATCCGTGAGAAAAAGCCGCAAAACGCTTTCTGCTTCAATCCGGTAGAGAGAATAAACCGCTAATTCCCCGGAGGCAAGCTCCAACGTGTAGATCCCCCAGCGGTCCCAGCCGGTTTCCCACGCCAGCTCTTTTCCTTTCTCAACGCGGATAGCCATGCCGGAATCTCGCTGGTACTCAAAGAGACAGGGTTCCTCCCGTCCTCCGCTGAAAGAAACGCCTTTGCCGGGAAGCTGATCGAAGTCTGTAGCGCGTAGAGAACAGGGCGGACAGCGGAATACCGCGTTCGTAACTTCCGGGTTTTCAACGCAGTTTTCAAGTTTCATATTCTCAAGATATTCATCAAGCATGGCAACAGATTCGGTCTTTGACGGTTTCGCCCCGCCTTTGGTGTAGGCAAGAAGCGCGTCCCAATGCTCCGGCTTTTTCACCGAATACGGGGAGCTGGCGCACTGCATCTTTTTCCATGGCCACACGTTTACCCCTATGTCAAGGCTGAACGCAAGCGGATATAACGCCGCGTACCACTCATTGTTGTTCCCCCCAGTTCATCGAATTTTTCCCGAAGCGCGGCGAACGTCTGAAACGCGGAAATGTCAGGCGGACATCCGTAACGGTGAAAATGAATCAGCATGTTGTCATCGTATTTCTTAAAAAAAACAGCGGGATCAGTCGCCCAATGATGCCCTTCTATTGAAAGTAGGTGCTCCGGATCAATCTTCCTGATTGCGGCGACAGCTTCTTCATAGAATCGAATTAAAGCTGGAAACGCGTAGTCAATGTCAGGGTAATCGTAACGCGCTGTACGGATAGGCTCATTTAACAGGTCGTATGCGCCTACTATCCATCGCCCTTTATAACGCCGCGCAAGCTCTTCCCACAAGGCTATGCCCTTGTCCCAGTAGTCTTGGTCCGTTAAAAGACGGGGAAGATTGTCCCGCGAATCATCTATGTTGTCTCCGGTTTGTCCCCCGGGCGCGCCATGCATATCCAAGATCGCATAAACGTCGGCTTCCTCGCACCAGTTCACGCAGTCTTCCAGCAGATGAAAGCCGTCTTCTTTAAAAATAAGCTCGCCAGGCTCATCTTCCATAAGAATTCGCCAGTTGATTGGAATCCTCACTGAATTGTATCCGAGCGCCGCCATGCGCAAAATGTCCTCGCGGGTGATGTAGCGCTTCCTGAATTCCTTCCAGAAGTGTTCTGCATACACGCTCCCGGCAATATCGCGCACTGTTTCCTCAATGTTACGGGGCCTGTCAAATGCGTGGTTGTCAAAAGCCAGCCACATATAGCCTTCACAAAGAAGCCAGTTTCCAAGTCCCCAACCCGCAAGAAGAATCTCTTCTCCCATTCCATTGACGATCTTCTGTCCCTGGGCTTTCAGAAAGCCGCTCACCCGTTTTCTATCCAGCTTTTCAAGCATCTTTTTCCCTTAAATAGTCGATTGGAAGTAGTATATACCCATCAAGCGCCCACTTGTGGAACGCTGTTTTTATAAACTGAAAATATTCCACTTTTTAGAAATTTTTCTACCTATCGGGTTTGGAATATGGAGCATATATTTTATCAGTATGAAAGCTCATAACAATTTTCTGGAACGACTGCTGAAAGAAAGAGACTTGCAGATTATGGCTTGGCTTGGAATCGCGTGGATGCTTGTTTTCAACTATGCGCCTATGTATGGCCTTTTGGTCGGGTTCAAAAAGAACTACCGGATCACCGATTCCCTGTTTAGCTTCAAATTTCTCCTATCCCCTGCGGCGGACAATTTTGGATTTCAACACTTCATCGCGTTCTTCAATGATCCCGAGTTCTCTGACATCATACTTAATACGCTGGGGATCAGCGTACTGAAACTGCTTGTTGGTTTTCCCCTGCCTATTATTTTCGCCCTGTTTTTGAATGAACTCAGGCAGGCGCGGTTTAAGCGTGTGGTGCAGACCATTTCTTATCTTCCACACTTCCTCTCATGGGTCGTGCTAGGCGGGATTCTCACCACATGGCTATCGGATTCCGGGTTCATCAACGAAATTCTGGTTTCCATAGGCGTTTTGAAACAAGGTATAACCTTTCTCGCATATCCCCAATACTTCTGGGGCATCGTGGTTATATCCGATGTGTGGAAGGAACTCGGCTGGTCAGCGATCATCTATTTAGCGGCAATAGCCGGCGTTGATCAGGACATTTATGAAGCCGCAGAAATCGACGGCGCCGGAAGATTCAGGCGCATGTGGTCTATCACTCTGCCGTGCATAAAGGGAACTGTTACTGTGCTTTTTATTCTTGCCATAGGCGGCTTGCTCAATTCTAACTTTGATCAGATATTCGTGCTGTGGAACACCCTCAATGCGCCCCGCTCAACGGTGATTGACATTTACACCTACAACGTGGCTATGCGGAGCATGAGGTTTTCCTACGCCACTGCTATCGGCCTTTTCAAATCTGTGATCGCCTTTGTTCTGCTTTTCATAGCGAACAAGGTTACAAAAAAAGTCAACGATGTATCGTTGTTTTAGGAGCTTAGCATGATGCCTTTCACTAAAATCAAGTCAATGCGTCCGCAGAGCCTGCCCGCTTATGTCTGGCGGCATATCGGAGACTGGATCATTGTCCTTTTGATGCTTGCCTTGTGTTTCATCACCCTCTATCCAATATGGTATACGCTTATCCTTTCCTTTAACGACTCCATGGACGCCATGCTGGGCGGCATCTACTGGCTGCCCAGAAAATTTACTCTCGAAAGTTACCGCACCGTCTTTATAGACCGCTCCATCATCAAAGCCTTCAATGTTACGATATGGCGCACGGGTATCGGCACACTTACAAGCGTATTCTTTACCTCTATGGTGGCGTATGCGTTTTCCAAAAAACGCCTCATGGGGCGGAAGTTTTATCTCATTCTGGGAACTATCACCATGTTCTTTGGCGGCGGACTTATCCCGTATTTTATTCTCCTGCGGAGCATTGGACTGTACGATACGTTCTTGGTATACATCATTCCAGCTATGTTTAACTTTTACAACCTCATTATCTTTATGTCGTTTTTTAGGGAAATCCCCTCCGCGTTGGAAGAGTCCGCAAAAATTGAAGGCGCAAACGATTTCCTTATATTTATCAAGATCGTCCTGCCAGTTTCAGCGCCTGTACTTGCCACCATCGCGCTTTTTAACGGCGTGTACCACTGGAACGACTACTTTGCCGGTGTTATGTACATTTCCAATCCGGACTTGCAGCCCATACAAACCTTCTTGTACCGGATTATCGCCAGCGTCTCCATGACCAAATCCATAGTTGGTATGCCCATAGGCGCGTCAGCTCAGCAGGTAAGCTCGCAGTCTGTGAAACTCGCCACTATGGTAACGACAACCGCGCCCATTATCTGCATCTACCCGTTCCTTCAACGGTATTTCGTGAAGGGAATCATGATCGGGTCGATTAAAGGTTAAAAACTGTCCTTTTATGGATGGCTATAAAATTTTAAGGAGAGTAGTATGAAAAAATTACTCGTGTTGGTTGTAGGGATTGCAGTATTGAGTCCCGTGCTTTTTGCGTCAGGAAGGAGTCAAGGCTCTGCTCAGGGGCCGACTTCATCAGTCGTAGGGACAGCGGATTCGCCGGGGTGGAAACTGAACGCCTCAAATCCGATCAAGTTCCAGTGGTACATCAACTTTAGCTGGTTTTCGCGGCAATGGGGACAGTCAAAGGTCTCCAAGTACATCACCCAAAAAACCGGCGTTGATGTTGAGTTCATCGTGCCGGCGGGCAACGAGGCTGAACGGCTCAACGCCATGATCGCAGGCAACGCCTTGCCTGATCTGATCACACTCGGCTGGTACGAAGGACAGGTGGGCATGATGATCGACGCCGGGCTGGTCGAGCCGCTGAACGTGCTTGCCGAACAGTACGATCCGTACTTTTTCAAGGTAGCTGATAAAGACAAGCTCGGCTGGTATACCCGCAGCAATGGCAATGTATACGGCTATCCTAACGCATCGTATACCCCGGCTGACTACGCCAAGTATCAGGGCAAACTGACCGCTAACGAGACCTTCCTTGTTCGCAAAGATATGTGGGAAGCCTTGGGTAAACCTGATATGTCAACGCCGGAAGGCTTTCTCGCCGCGCTTCGAGCTGCAAAAGAGCGGTTCCCCACCATCAATGGCCAGCCCATTATTCCGCTCTCGTTTCAGGAATTCACGGACTCCGGCAACACAGCGCTCCAAGCCTATCTTCTCCATTTCCTCAACATGAAGCCGGAAAAAAACGGCAAATACGAGTCGTTTGACCTTGGTATCAATGATCCCGAATACGTCCGCTGGCTTAAAACCTTCCGCCAGGCAGCTGAGGAAGGGCTTATACCTATGGACGTCTTTGTTGACAAGCGGGCGCAGATTGAGGAAAAAACAGCCCAGGGGCGCTATTTCTGCATGATGTTTCAGAACTGGGATATGCAAGCGGCGCAGAACGCCTTGTACGCCAGCGACCCCAACATGATCTACATTGCAATCGACGGCCCAAAAAACAGCCGCAATGATCCGCCGGCGCTTGCGGGCGGCGGTATCTCCGGCTGGACCATCACCCTGATCTCCAAAAACTGCAAGGACAAAGCCCGCGCCATTCAATTCCTGTCATACCTCATCAGCGAAGAGGGGCAGATGGACACATACTTTGGTATTCCCAATGATACGTATACCATTGTGAACGGTATCCCCACCTTCACACCTGCGGTAAAGGAAGTAAACCTCACCGACAAGAACAAGCAGGAGACCGAGATCGGCGTTGACTACACCTACTGGATGCTTATGGACACAGCGTGGCAGGGACAATGGCCCATTGAATACGCTCCGTCACTGGAGCAGCCGCAGCTTTGGACGCGCCCGTACGTTACGTCCTACGCCCAATACGACAACCTGGAAATAGAGCCTGGATCCGAGGCCGCCCTGATCTCCGATGAAATCCAGCGCCGGTGGGGACGGGACTTGCCCCGCCTCATCCTTGCGAAAACCGAAGCCGAGTTCGACTCAATCTGGAACGAATTCCAGACCTTCAAGACACAGCGGGGTTACGCAAAACTGCAGGAGGAGCAGACTAAACTGCTCATCGCAAACAAGAAAAAGTTAGGCATAGAGTAAACTTGACAAATCCCCACGCTTAGGCGTGGGGTTCTTGCGCTGACGACGCTTCCAGCGAATCAGTCCAAAACCTTGGACTGATTCGCGTAAAAGCGCTTACACACCATTTTTGCAAGCAGCAGTAGAGCGTCTTTTTCAAAAGACTTGAAGCGGAACCTTCAAAGAGATGATATACTAAAACGATGAAAGGCGCTGTTTTTTCCAGACGACTCGTGTTAGTTTATACGGTGATCGTAACCGTTCCATTAGCAATACTGATACTTGTTGCAACCGAACATTTGCGGCGCGGGGAATACCGCCGTATCCTCGCGGATGCGGAAAGCGATCTTAAAGACAACATCAGCCACGTCTCAAACTGTATCGATCTTTTTGTACGGCTAGAAATCACCATCACGGGCAACCGGAAAATGGACGATCTTTTCCTTTTCAGCAATACAATGGACAAGGTATCCATTGTGTTTCAGGTGCGCGATCTCAGTGATGAGTTGGAGCGGTTTTCAGTGTCTATGCCGCAAATTTACGGCATTCGCATCTTCACTGATGATGAAAAGATTCCTGAGCGGTGGCCAATCTTTTTCCACAGGGAACGGCTGGAGGAAAATGCTTATGAACAAGCCGCCCTTGAGGAGAGCGAACAGAAAGACCGTATATGGCAGTACGATTACCGCAGCGAGCTGATGGCAACCCTTGAAATGGGAAGGAACCGCGCTGTTTCTTATACAACGCCCATACTCTTGCGCAAGCGCCGGATTGGCAGGCTGCAAATACTCATGCGCACTATAGATTTCTTCCCGTTTCTCCAGCGCGGGCAAAATGCTGTTCAGCGCGACTTTGTGTTTCAAGGCGCAGCGCCACTCGCTTTACCTGAAGACGGCCTTGAAGGACTTCCGCCCCAGCTTGCGTCCCATGTACTTGCAGCAGCAGCCGGAGTGGAGGCCGGACGTGTGGCGTTTCGAGAAAACGGTAAGGAGCGGCACTTCTTATGGCGCAGAGCGCCTAATACTGATCTGCTGCTGGTGAGGGATTGTACGCAGGAACTGAACGAACTAGGCATAGGCGCGTTCAGAGCCATATCCGGGATCGGTATTCTGCTTTCAACCGCGCTTCTTTTTTGGGTCATACGCTTTGCCACGATCAGGATGACGTCAAGGCTTTACCTTATCATAAACAGTATGAACGAAGTCCATAAGGGAAACCTTGACGTTATGGTTCCTCTTGAAGGGACCGATGAAATAAGCGGCATGGCAAAAGCCTTCACCAACATGCTTACGCGGATAAAATGCCTTATTCAGGAAATAAAGGCGGAGGAGCGCTTAGTAACCGAGACGGAGATAAAGGCGATGCAGAACCAGATCAACGCCCACTTCCTTTACAATGTGCTTGAGACAATCAGGATGCAGGCGGAACTCCGTGATGAGAAACCCATTGTCCAAAGCATCACACTGTTAGGCAAGATGCTCCGCTATTGTCTAACCTTGCGTAAAACAAGGGGCAAAGTGATTGAAGAAGTGGAATACACCCGCTCCTATATCGCCTTACTCAACATCAGAAACGATTACGTGGTTGTGTTACGGGAACACATTGAAGAAAACGCGCTCAACCTCGAAATCCCCCGTATGCTTCTCCAACCCATTGTGGAGAACGCCTTTCTCTATGCTATAGAGCCGGAAGGAGAGGACGCGGTCATTGATATATGGATAGAGACGGACGCGGTAAAAGGTATGATCCTGATCAGCGTGCAGGATTATGGGCGCGGACTTGCGCCAGAGGCGCTGGAGCGTCTTATAAAACATATTGCCGGAGAGGACGAGATTGACACGCCCGGAGGCATTGGGCTTAAAAATATACAACTCAGGCTTGCAGCCTTCTACGGACCTTCATGGAAACTGGACATCAAGAGCGCGCCGGATGAAGGGATGCTGGTGCGTATTCCTGTTCCTTATATAAAGGAGTAACGTGTTATGACAAAGATATTGATTGCTGATGATGAAAAAAACATCCGCGCCGGTATACGCAAGATACTTTCGGAATCAATAAACGAAGAGGTATGTTTTCTTGAGGCGAGAAACGGCAGTGAAGCTCTTGAGCTTGCCGTCCGCGAGCGCCCGAACATCGTAATCACCGATATACGTATGCCGAAAATGGACGGCATAGAGCTTATGTCCCGAATCCGGAGTGAAATACGGGAATGTAAGGTATACATCATCGTTCTTTCCGGCTATGACGAGTTTATCTACGCGCAGCAGGCAATCACCTATCAGGCATCAGCCTATCTCTTAAAACCGCTTGACCGGGAGGCGCTATCCCGTACCGTAAAGGCCGCGATAGCCGAACTAAACGCGCTGCAGGGCATGGAATCCGGTTCCGCGCATGAACGAACCAGAGAACCTGCGGCTCACATAGCCTCCGAACAGAGCGGCAGCGAGGTGGGCGACAGCAAGAAAACCGCAGCAGATCAGACCTACCATTCATATATTGAAGACGCGCTCGTATGGATCAACAAACACTTCACCGAAGATATCAACATGATGCAAGCTGCGAATCACGTTTCCGTCAATTACACCTATTTTTCGGGAAAATTCAAGGAACATACTGGTCTCCACTTCTCCGAATACTTGAAGCGCCTGCGGATCAACAACGCCATGCGTCTGCTTTCAATCGGCAATTACCGTGTATACGAAGCCGCCTGGAAATCAGGCTACCATGACGTAAAATACTTCTTTAGACACTTCAAGGAAGTAACCGGATTAACCCCGGGCGAATTCAGTAGAAGCTGCATAGATGAAGAGTAGCACACCGCTTTATCAAGAGCGCTGTAAATCCCCTGTCTTTAGGAATCTATACTTGTAGATATACGGCGAGACTAGGGCGCATGGCTTGAAAGCGCCGTAAAAGCTCCCTAGAGAGAGTTTTGCGAAAACCAAGCCGCACACCCAGCGCGTATCGTCAAAGCAAGCATCCGCCGTCTTTCAGTGCGGGGACTTGTCAAAAAAAGATGGGTATGCTAGACGAGACGTAAGGAACGCGCTTTTCTATGGAGCGATCCCCTAGCATATACAGGTAACTCCATCCTAGCCAAAAGCACTTCCTGTAGGCTTTGCGGGAAACAAATCAAAGTTTGCGGGAAACAAATCAGACTTCGCGGGAAACAAATCAAAGTTTGCGGGAGTTCCCACAAAGCTCACGGGAGTTCCCACAAAGTTCGCGGGAGTTCCCACAGACTTTACGGGAATTCCCGCAAAGTCTGTGGGAAACAAATCAAAGTTCGCGGGAACCCCCGCAAAGTTCGCATGGCTTAACATATACCTTACAGAACTTAAAAAAAAGTTTGTATAGGATAACACATGCCTTGCGGCAACTCCCACGAAGTCTAAAATTCGTACTTATAATGTCTAAAAATTTGTTGCGTTTAGAAAACTATGGTATAATAGTAAGACGTATATGAAAAGATGATTCATATATGAAAATTTTAAGGAGGTTGCTATGAAAAAAATAGTAATTTTAATGGCTCTTATGATGGTTCCCGCGCTGGTATTCTCAGCCGGGAGGAACGAAGCGTCTGGCTCAGCCTCAGACTCCAATTATCTGCGCATTGCTTGGTGGGGAAACACCACGCGGGATGCCCGGACTAATGAAGTTGTGCAGCTTTTCATGCAGAAGAACGCGGGCGTAACCGTTGAAACCGAACCCACTAACTGGGATGGTTACTGGCCCAAACTGGCTACGCAGGCCGCCAGCGGAAGCCTGCCTGATGTCATGCAGCAGGATTATATGTACATCGGCCAGTGGAACGACCGGAACCAGTTGCTCGACCTAACGCCTTATGTTCAGAACGGGACTATCGACCTTTCAAAGTGGGCTGATAGCGCTGTTGCTTCGGGTCGCTTGGGCAGTAAGCTCATCGCCCTGAACCTGGGCGTTAATGCTTGGGGCATGGGCGTTGATCCGGCGGTACTCCAGCAGGCGGGAATCGCCATTGACGACACCTCATGGACATGGACGGACTTTGAAAGGATCGCCATTGAGATATTCCAGAAGACCGGGATGCAGACCATGCCGCCTAACGAGTTCCATCAAATCTTTGAACACATAGTACGGCAGACTGGCGCGTCCTTCTTTGCCGCTGATAACAAGAGTCTGGGCTGGACGAGCAACTCCGCCGCGATAAAAGATAACCTCGATATGTGGCTGCGGATAAAGGCTGCGGGTGCTCTGTTTGACCCTGAAGAGAGTTTCCTGCTGGGGCTGGCAATGGAAGAAGAACCCATATCAAGAGGCAAGACCTGGAATTCCTATTACTGGAGCAATCAGCACATCGGCCACTTGAACGCCGCGAAACGGCCGCTCAACTACCTCATGTTCCCCAACATCAGCGCGTCTAAGCCGCCTAAGTACGGCGCATACCTGAAACCGTCCCAGTTCATTTCCATTGTTGCTACTACTCAGAACCCGGACTTGGCCGCAAAGTTGGTCAACTTCATTCTCAATGACCTTGAAGCAAACCGTATACTGCTGGCGGAACGCGGAGTTCCAGTTCCTTCGGATGTCTTGCAAGACCTTTCAGGCCGGGTTGACGCCAACACGAAATACATTTTTGACTACATCAGCAAGGTAACGCCTTACACCAGCCCCATTGATCCGCCGGACGCTTCAAGCGCAGGGGAAGTCCGCGACGTTATTCGGCCCATTCTGCTTTCGTGTATGAAGGGTGATATTGCTACTGCCGCTGCGGTAACCCAGATGATTCAAGCTGCCAACAGCGTCTTGAGCCGTTAATGCTTAGGACCCTATGAGTGCAGGAGGAGAAGAACGATGAAATCATATTATTCTGGGAAACGGCAAGCGCGAGAGGACATTGCCGGCTATCTTTTTATCAGCCCTTGGCTCGTAGGGTTTTTTGCTTTTGCTGTTATCCCTATTGGGATGTCTTTTTATTTTTCCTTTACAAAGTATGACATTCTGGCCTCGCCTATCTTCAATGGCCTTGATAATTTCAGACGGATGGTGAGCGATCCGCTGTTCTGGAAAGCGCTGTCGGTAACGTTTACCTATGCCTTTGTTTCCGTGCCATCCCGTTTGGTGTTTGCTTTTTTGGTAGCGGTTCTTTTCAAGCGCGCGTCGCGTATGATTCGATTCTATCAGGCCGCCTACTACCTGCCGTCTCTTGTGGGCGGCAGTATTGCGGTGGCGGTGATGTGGCGGCGTATGTTCATGTCTGACGGCGTGGTCAATATGCTGCTTCAAGCAATCGGCATCAATAGCACTGTAAGCTGGATTGGCCGAACCGATTCTGCGCTGGGGATTCTGATTATCCTGGCGGTCTGGCAGTTTGGTTCTTCCATGCTGATATTCCTTGCGGGACTGCGCCAGATTCCCAAAACCTACTACGAGGCGGCGTCTATTGATGGCGCCGGGCCTATACGCCAGTTTTTCAGCATCACTCTGCCCCAGATGACGCCGGTTATCTTTTTCAACCTGATTATGCAGCTTATCAGCGGCTTCACCGTGTTCTCCCAAGCCTTTATCATTTCCGGTGGACGAGGCGACCCGCAAAACAGCACGCTTGTCTATGCCCTATACCTGTATCTCCGGGCATTTGCCTATAACGAGATGGGTTACAGCTCTGCGTTGGCGTGGGTGCTGGTGCTGATCATCGCGGTCTTCACCGCGCTTATATTCAAAACCTCAGACCGCTGGGTCTACTACGAGTCATAGGAGGCTGCAATGACAAAGCTACAGGCGCGGCATTTACGAAAGTTCCGCAGTAACGTTATTTTTCACGCGGTGGTTCTATTCATCGGCATATTCATGTTCTATCCCCTGCTCTGGATGATATGCGGCTCATTCAAGCCCAGCGACGAGATATTCGGAACGGTCTCGCTCATTCCCAAGCGCTTTACCCTGCAAAACTTTATCAGGGGCTGGCGCTTTAATGGTTCCACCACATTTACTACCTTTTATCTCAATTCCTTTATTGTAACGGGCTTTTCAACCATAGGCGCGGTGTTGTCCTCTGCGCTGGTGGCGTTTGGCTTTTCACGCATTCATTTTCGGGGCAACAAGTTCTGGTACGGCTGTATGTTTCTTACTCTGATGCTGCCCTATCAGGTGGTCATGGTTCCTCAGTTTATCCTCTTTTTCAACATGGGCTGGGTAAACACCTTTCTCCCCATCATTGTACCGCAGTTTGGGGGCCAGGCGTTCTTCATCTTCCTGATGGTACAATTCTTTCGGGGTATTCCTCTGGAGCTAGACCAGTCAGCCATGATTGATGGTTGCAGCAAGTTTGCCATTTTCACCCGTATTTTGTTTCCGCTTATCAAACCTGCGCTGATAACTTCCACGATTTTCAGTTTCTACTGGCGCTGGGAAGACTTTCTGGGGCCGCTGCTCTACCTGAACAGGCCCCGCAATTTTACCGTTTCCCTTGCGATGCGAATGTTTGCTGACCCAAGCACCACCACTGACTGGGGAGCGATCTTTGCTATGGGAACCTTGTCGCTGCTGCCTTCGCTTATCATCTTCTTCATATTCCAGAAATATATTGTGGAAGGTATCGCAACTTCGGGTATAAAAGGATAGGCTGGGCGCTGCGAGCCTGACAGCGAATGATTGATGGTTTTGTGGTTTTGCTCTTGCGCGTTTCAGCGGTTAGGTGAAGCGCGCAAGAGGAGAATATGGATGCTGACCGCTATTCCAACCACAGCGAGGATGATCCACACAAGAGGACGGCGGAACACAAGGGCGGAAATCGCCAGCGTGAGCCACAGGAAAACGAGTCCACCAACACGGGCGCGCTTACTGATACCAGTTTTCTCGCGGTAGTTTCTGATGTACTCGCCAAAATAGCGGCTCTTTTCCAGCTTACGGTAGAGGCTGGGGTTTGCAATGCTGAAACAAGCGGCAGCACAGATAACAAACGGGGTGGTCGGCAGTAGGGGGATAAATATCCCGACGCCGCCGAAACCCAGAGCAATAAAACCCAGGGCTAGTAAAACAACCTTTTTCACCATGATTTCTCCTACACAGGCGCTTTTGCCTAGAGATTAAACCGCAAGCCGAGGCCTGTGGAAAAGGTGAAGCTATCGGTATTACTTCTCAGGCTGTACGTGCTGCTTTCGGTCTCCCATTCAACATCTCCCTGTCGTACTTCTTTATAGGTAAAGTTTCTGACCAGATGCAAGTCGAGTCTGGGCAGGACACAGAGCTTTAGATGCTTGGTCATCTGAACAGTGAAGTATAAGCCGGACACGATACTGGTATACTCGTAGAGCCATGTCCGGTCATAAGCATTGCCTTTTTCAGTATACTCCGTAGTGCTGAATACCGCTCCCAAGGGCAGCAGCACATCGAATTGCGGGGTGTCGATTATTTTGAACGCCCCTTCTATGCCGAACTTCGTATCCGACACCTCCACGACGTCCTCAGCGTATGTTGTCCTGCTGCTGGAATAGACAACGCCATCAATGGGGATGCTGAAATTCCCGAATAAGCGCAAGGTTATTCTGCCGAAATCATAGCCGCCGCCTATTTCAAACAGCAAGAAGCCGTTCTCAAAACGAAGCCCCTCTGGAGGCTCGACATGTTCATAATTACCTAAAAGCCCGATGTCAAGAAAAAATCCATGCACCCAATCAGGCGCGCCGCCCTTTGAATCAGTCTGTGCCGAGACTGAGCTTGCCATACCGAGCGCGAGTGCCAAACATAGCAAGCCCCTGCGGTAAATATGCGCCGGCTTTTCAATGAAGCGCGGGTTCCGCAACATCACGCCGTCCGGTTTCCCCGCTGTAACTACATTCGTGTTATCCACACCTGCTGCGCCTGCCGAGTGGAACAGCTTCCTGCCATCATTCATAGTAAGTCTCCTTAAAGAATCAGATTGTGAAACGTAAGCTGGGACGCTTAATACATACATAGCTGAATGTTTCGACCAGCCACGTTCCATAGTCCTTCACAGTCTGGTAACAATGGGCTGTGTAACGCAACTGTACATTGTTGGTAATGCTTGAGATATTGCGGGCTGTGTGGTCGATGAAGTATCTGCCTTTGCGCCGCACCATGAGTACGGCGGCTACTGTCCCATAGCCTCGCAGGGTCTTGTTCATACAAACCGCCTTCTCTTACCTAGAAATTAACTCGCAAGCCTAGTCCTGCGGAAAAGGTGAAAATATCTACATTGCTTTTCACGCTATATGTATCACTTCCAGTATTCTCCCATACCACATTATCTTTCTGTAATATCTGTTTATAGGTAAAGCTTCTGACCAGAGGCAAGCCGATGCTGGACAGGACACAGAACTTCAGATGATTGGACATCTGAACGGTGAAATATAAGCCTGACACGATACTGGTATACTCGTACAGCCATATCCGGTCATAAGCATAGATTCTGCTGTCAGAAGTAGAACCGCTGCTCGTGTAAGAGGGGGTTTTTTGAGTATACTCCGTAGTGCTGAATACCACTCCCAAGGGCAGCAGCACATCGAAGCGAGAGGTGTCGATTATCTTGAACGCCCCTTCTATGCCGAACTTCGTATTCGACACATCCATGACATCCTTAACATAGCTTGCCCTGTCACTAGAATAAGCAATGCCATCAATGGGGAGGCCGAAATTCCCATAGCTTGCCCTGCTACTAGAATAGGCAATGCCATCAATGGGGAGGCCGAAATTCCCGTATAACCGGGCAGTTATTCTGCCGAAGTCATAGCCGCCGCCTATTTCAAACAGCAAGAAGCCGTTCTCAATACGAAGCCCGTTTGAAGATTCGACATTTTCATAATTACCCAAAACCCCGATGTCAAGAAAAAATCCATGCACCCAATCAAGTACAAAAACCTTTGAAGCGGTCTGTGCCGAGACTGCGCCAGCCATACCGAACACGAGCGCCAAACATAACAAGCGCTTTCTTTTCATAATTCCTCCTTTTACCAGCCAACCATAATCGGGTCAAGCATAGTCAGCTCAGACAATCCAATCAGCTCAAGCATAGACATTTCCATGTCAGGGGGAACTTGTATTACTTGCTTATAGAAGAAAAGCATAAAACTGCCCACTGATTGGGCGGTCTCATGCACAACAAATGGAATGTCATTAGGTGATTCCTGATCCAGCGTCATGCTAAAAGGGAAAGTGATCAGTTTTGTTGCCGGTACCCGCTCAAGATTACTTTGTACCCAATCTTTGGTAGTCATGCCCTCTTCAGGAACAGGATATGCTTTTACTTGCTGGCCGGCCATGTTATTCCAACAAATCCATAACCAATAAAACCGGGTTGGGTCATCAGACATAACCGTTTCTTCATGAATAAACAGGTAGTCACTAATGGTCCGATACTCTAAACTAAGGTTGGTATTGACCCATTCCTGATCGTTCCAGTTCGATTGGTCATAGCGGACGCTGAATTCATCCCGTACTGCATCGTACTCTTGCGAATTTTCAAAACGCTGCTCCCGGTCTTCGTACACCAGGTTAATAATGCCCACATTGTTCGCCTTCCCTTGTTTAACGACAAAACAAGATTCTATCCGCTCTTCAAAGATATACTTGATGTTGCCGCTCTCCCTGACATAATACAATTCGGTCAATTCATAGATGCCTTCTTGTATGTTGGATAGAAAGAACCAGCCATCCGCTTGAGTGTTGATCTTGATCAGCCGGTCATCTGCAACGCTGCGAAAGGTTAGTCGTATGCCGGCGGAAAAGGTACCGTTAATCTGTTTATTTTGGGATAGGTTCCTAATCAGGTTGAAACGACCCACCACCAGCGTGTCATTTCCCGGCTTTGCTTCAGGGATGCTCACACATCCTATCAGGGTTAATTCAAAGACTAACCCCATGACAAGACCTGTGTAACTATTTTTTACGTTTACATTCATATAAACCTCCAAATAAGGAATAGTATCATTTACTTTATGGAATTTATCAAGCCTTGTTGATATTAAGCTCTTCCTATCTTTTGCCGTTGTGCCGCTTGTATCCATCCTAATGCTGGGCATATAAGCGGCTGGCGCTCTACTCAGGGCTATCCAGAAGGCCAGCGCGCCAAAGCAAGAAGCCGCCGCCTTTAGGCGTGGGGGCTTGTCAACGGGCGCATCAGCTACCACATTCAAGCGCTGTTTATACCTTTCTGGAACCGGGCTTTACCACAGGTATACCTTTGCGGCAAAGCGCGCAGTCCTCAGCCGGCCAGTTTGCCACATTCACCTTGCACGCTGCATAGAGTGGCCATGGCGCGGCAATGTCTTGGCTTCGGCGATCCACCACACAGGCAAGCGCCACGACTTTTGCGCCGAGCGCTTCCAGTACCTGCGCGCTTTCCCCAGACGACTTGGCTGTGGTAACAACATCCTCGGCAATGAGAATCTTCTGTCCTGGTTTCACCTCAAAACCCCGTCGCAGGCTCATGGCGCCATGTTCATCCCGCTCAGTGAAAAATGCCGGGAGGCCAAGCTGTCTGCCAAGCTCATACGCAACAATGATACCGCCCATAGCCGGCCCAACAATCGCGTCAATGGCAAGTACATTCGCGCTAATATCAGCCCGAATGTGTTCAGCTATTGGCGCAAGCGCTGCGGCTGCTCGCTCTGGATGCTGCAGCAGTTTGGCGCACTGGAAATAGCGATCCGCGTGTCGCCCTGATGACAAGAGAAAATGGCCATCCAACATGGCTCCTGATTCGCGTAAAAGATTGATTGGTTCTTGCATAAGCATAAAGGTACAGGGAAACGCAGGCATAGAACAAGGTTGAAAGTCTCGCCTAAAACCGCTTATATAAACCTATGGCAACAAAAAAAGATAACAAACAGGTTCAGCCTGAACTTGCGGTTGCATCGCAAGACGCTGTTTATGACGAATCAAAGATCAAGACGCTCTCATCATTGGAACACATACGCCTGCGAACCGGTATGTACATTGGGCGACTGGGCGATGGGTCTAACCCTGACGATGGCATCTATGTGCTGCTCAAGGAAATCATTGATAATGGCATTGACGAGTTCATCATGGGAAACGGGGCGCGTATCAATGTTGATGTGCAGGATGGAACCGTGAAAGTACGCGACTTTGGTCGTGGGATTCCGCTGGGTAAGCTCGTGGAATGTGTATCGATCATCAATACTGGCGCGAAGTATAATGACGATGTGTTTCAGTTCTCCGTGGGACTGAACGGGGTGGGAACAAAGGCGGTAAACGCCCTTTCGTCCCACTTTCAGGTGCGCGCATTCCGGGACGGGGAATATGCGGAGGCCAGCTTTGAGCGCGGGGACCTCAAGACAAAGCGTAAGGGTAAAAAGCAGGACGAAGCGGATGGAACCTATGTTGAGTTCACGCCAGACCCTGAGATTTTTGGAACCTACCAGTTTAACATGGAGTTTGTTGAAAAGCGGATACGGAACTACTCATATCTCAACACTGGTCTGACTCTTGTCCTAAACGGCAAGCCATACACATCTGAACATGGACTGTTCGACCTTCTGAGTGAGGAAACTGGCGGCAGCTCGCTCTATAACATTGCTTACTACAAGGGTGAACATCTTGAATTTGCCTTTACCCACACCAATAACTACGGGGAACAGTATTTTTCGTTTGTGAATGGGCAGTTTACCAGCGATGGTGGAACCCATTTGTCAGCCTTTAAGGAAGGTTTTTTGAAGGGCATACAGGCGTTTTTCAAAAAAGACTACCGAAGTGAGGATGTGCGGGAAGGTACAACAGCGGCAGTGGCTGTAAAACTCAAGAATCCAGTGTTTGAGAGTCAGACTAAAAACAAGTTGGGTAACTCTGACATTCGTTCATGGATAGTGCAGGAAAGCAAAGGCGCGGTTGAGGACTGGCTGCATAAGAACACGGAAGAGAGCAAGAAACTTGAACAGAAGATTCTCGCCAATGAAAGCCTGCGAACAGAGTTGAACGCGGTGAAGAAAGAGGCGCGGGAAGCTGCCAAGAAGATTGCGCTCAAGATACCCAAGCTGAAGGACTGCAAGTATCACCTTGACGACGGGCTTTTGGGGGCAAACTCCACGATTTTTATCACAGAAGGCGATTCTGCCGCTGGTTCTATGGTATCAAGCAGGGATGTGATGACGCAGGCGATTTTCGCGCTTCGAGGTAAGCCGGAAAACATGTACAGCCGAAAACGGGCGGATATATACAAAAACGATGAACTGTATAATCTGATGATGGCGCTCGGCATTGAGAACACGCTTGACGGACTGCGCTATGCCCGCATCGTGATTGCCACAGACGCGGACTTTGACGGCTTTCACATCAGAAACCTCATGCTTACTTTTTTCCTTTCCTACTTTGAGGAACTCATTACAGCAGGCCGTGTGTTTATCCTTGAGACTCCGCTCTTCCGTGTGCGTACCAAGAAGGAAACGCGCTACTGTTATGATGAGAAGGAGCGCGACGCCTCAGTGAAGGCGCTGGGCAGCCAGAGTGAAGTAACGCGCTTCAAGGGCTTGGGTGAGATCAACCCCAAGGAATTCGGCCAGTTCATTGGGCCGAACATGCGCCTTGTTCCCGTAGCCATAAGCGCCCTTAAAATGGTGCCGCAGGTACTTGACTTCTACATGGGTAAAAACACCCCTACGCGGCGTGAGTACATCATGAAGAATCTGGTTAGCGGGGAGTAGCTGGGACAAGCTGTTTTGACAAATCCCCGCGCCTAAATGCCCGGGGATTTTCCACAGGATACTTCGTAAACTTTGCTTACGCTTACTATGCGCTGCTGGAACGCGCCCGTGTCGCGCTTTTGCGCTTCTGTTCAACATCTGGTATATGTACTTGAATCAGCAGTTGAATTCCGCTTAGTCAGGTAAGCGAGTGTTTATGAAAGTGTTAGCGCTCTGATAGCGAAGTTTAGCATAGTAGTAATGAGCGTTATAAGGCTGTAAACAAATTTGAGAGTTTTGCAAATAACTTTTAGTCGTATAAAAAAAAGTT
>JAIRMT010000026.1 GCA_031258505.1 Treponema sp. | reverse complement strand
ACTTAGCACATATCAAGGGGAAAAGTTGTGGGTCAAGTTTAACATTCATGGCGGGGATTCTTTATTCAAACATTGTTCTTAGGCGCTTTTACCACGTTCTCCGTGTTGATGGGACCAACAGAACATTCATAAAGCGGCTGAAGGGAGTCGAACCCTCGTCTCTAGCTTGGAAGGCTAGGGTAATAGCCGTTATACGACAGCCGCATGAAATTAAATATATACTACCCAAAAATGTGCAGCTTGTCAAGCTCATGAGTGTCTTATTCGTATTGAAACAATTTTAGCCTTATGTAAAACTAGTTTCTTAATTATGAATGTTACAGAACTTATGACCGAACTGGTCTTGCAGATCGGCGTCATTCTATTCGCAGTACGAGTCTGCGGACGGCTGGTCAAACGTATCGGTATCCCGCCGGTGCTGGGTGAACTACTTGCTGGCGTCATCATCGGCCCTTACGCCTTGGGCAGCATCGCCTTGCCTGGCTTTGAACACGGCCTATTCCCACTCCCCGAAGGCAACGCACTCGCAGTCAGCCCAGAACTCTACAGCTTTGCCACAGTTGCTTCTATTATATTGCTGTTCGCCTCAGGGCTTGAGACCGACATTGCTCTCTTCCTGCGTTACTCCTTGGCGGGCGGTCTGATCGGCATTGGCGGCGTGGTCGCGGCCTTTATCTCCGGCGATATAGTCGGCATGGCGCTCCTGCACACCGGCTTCATGGACCCGCGCTGCCTTTTCCTCGGCGTCTTATCTACCGCCACCTCTGTCGGAATCACCGCACGGATACTGTCCGACCAGAAAAAAATGGACTCGCCGGAAGGCGTTACCATACTGGCCGCAGCGGTCTTCGACGATGTGCTGGGCATCATCATGCTGGCAGTGGTACTGGGCATAGTGGCGCTCTTAACCAGTAATAGCGGCGGCGGCAGTCTCGATGTGAGCAACATACTGCTCATCGCGGGTAAGGCGTTTGGCATCTGGCTAGGCTTCACCGCCCTGGGACTGATCTTCTCTAAGCAGATTGCTGGCTTCTTAAAAATGTTTAAGACCTCTTACGACTTTTCCATACTGGCGCTCGGGGTCGCGCTGGTACTAGCTGGCATCTTCGAGAAGCAGGGACTGGCCATGATTATTGGCGCGTACATTGCGGGTCTGTCCCTGTCCAAGACCGATATTGCGGCGGTTATACAGGAGCGTATCCACGGGCTGTACGAGTTCTTTGTACCGCTCTTCTTCGCGGTTATGGGCATGATGGTGAATGTACAGGAGCTTGCGTCCGTACAGGTGCTGCTGTTTGGCGCGATATACACGCTCATGGCACTAGTCGCCAAGCTCGTTGGTTGCGGTGTTTTAGCTCTGGCAATGGGCTTTAACGCCAAAGGCGCTCTACGCATTGGAACCGGCATGGTGCCGCGTGGTGAAGTGGCGCTTATCATTGCCGGCATCGGACTTTCGTCCGGCGTTCTCGACACTCAGCTCTTTGGCGTCATCATCCTTATGACCTTCATCACTACCATTGCAGCCCCGCCGCTGCTCAACATTTTCTTAAAACTGCCAGGCGTGGGAACCCGCAAACCGGCAAAAGGTAACGACACCGCCACCGCTGTCTGGGACTTTTCCTCTGACGAAATCGCCGATCTGGTGATTGATACCCTGCTGAAACAGCTCCGCGCCGAAGGCTTTTACGTGCAGATGATGAACATCAATGATGGCCTGTCCCAAGCGCGAAAAGGCGATATATCCCTCTCGATTACCGAAGAAGAAAATAAGGTAAGCATCGTTACTGGTAAGGACGATATGTCCTTTGTCAAAACCGCAATGTATGAGGTGATACTGAGCCTGGGCGATTCAATACAGAAACTCAAGGAAACCGCCAATCCCGCTGAGATGAAGAAGGAGATTGCCCAGATGGTCGAGGGCAGGACGCCGGACAACAAACTACTGTCGCATATCGAGTCGGACTGCGTTAGCATTGACCTCAAAGGCAATGACAAGGACGCAATTATAACCGAGCTGGTTGACCTGCTGGCATCAAGGGGTAAACTGAATAAACGCGACGATGTTTTACATGATGTGTTTGAACGGGAACGCTCAATGAGTACGGGCATGGAACACGGCATAGCGCTGCCCCATGGCAAGAGCGACGGCGTGGACGAGCTAAGGGTTGCAATTGGTATCAAGAAGGACGGCGTTGACTTTGGCTCGCTGGACGGTGAGCGTTCTCGCCTTTTCATCATGGTCGTCGCGCCGCGAAAAACAAGCGGCCCCCATGTGCAGTTTCTCGCTGCTATCAGCGCTGTATTAAGGGTCGAAGCCACACGACAGGAGCTACTCAAAGCCGCTACAGCAGAAGAGGTCGTTGAGCTGTTGCGGGGAAACTAGACACTGTTAGGAAATGTTCATGATGTAACGGTTGCGAGCGAGTTGAGCGAAGGTATTGTAGGTTGTGTGGTGATAGCCGAGAGGATATGACAGCAACGAGTTTTAGTTTGAATGAGCGGGAAATACTAACGAAGTGGTGATACCGGGCGGCGGAATAGAAAAGAAGAGATAGTCTAGGAAGATGTGCTTGAAGTATACAATCGTCTATAACCAGGCATATCCTGTTGTTTGCATGGATGAGAAGCCGTTGCAGTTGCTTGCAAACCAGCGGCCTCGCAGCCCATGACACCGGCGCATAACTGGCGTGAAGACAGTGAATATGTCCGTTTTAGTATAAGCATCTTACTAGGCGCGAACGCGCTTTTTGCTTTTAAGAGCGACTGAACTTCGCCCGGCGGGTGAGAAGCTCCCCACGTTTGTGGCGAACTAGCCGTTAATTGCACAATGTGATAACATAAAGTGGTTTCAGAACTTTGAAACCGCCTTAGCTTTTTATAAACGGGAGTCTTTTATGAAAGGACCGATTCTAGTGGTATTGGCAGCAGGCATAGGAAGCCGCTATGGAGGCTTGAAACAGGTTGACCGCATCGGCAAAAGTGGCGAAGCCCTGCTGGACTATTCAGTGTATGACGCGCTCCGCTCCGGCTTTGAGAAAGTCATCTTTATCATCAGGCATGACATTGAGAATGACTTCAGGGAACTGGTTCTCAGCCGTATGGGGACGCGGGTCAAGTATGAACTGGCGTTTCAGGACTTGGATACCCTGATTCCGCCTGAAGTATATGTTGAGGCGCAGCGCATCAAGCGTACTAAGCCCTGGGGAACAAGCCACGCCCTGCTCTGCGCAGCGGACAAGATCGACGCGCCCTTTGCCGTGATTAACGCCGACGACTTTTACAGCAAAGAGGCTTTTGAGGTATTGGGAGCGTATCTTGGTTCAGCCGATCTGAGCGAAGGCGCCATAGTGCCGTACCGTTTGGATAAGACCCTCAGTCCCCAAGGGAGTGTGGCGCGTGGAGTTTGCGGTATCGAGAACGGCTACCTTGTTTCTGTGGAAGAGCTGACGGCAATTAGCCAGCAGGGTGGACGTATCTTCAACATCGCGCCAGACGGCACAGAGCGCGACCTCGCGCCAGATACGCCGGTATCAATGAACTTCTGGGGCTTTCCATCAGAGGTTATTCCCCATATACGCCGCTACTTCGAGGAGTTTCTCAAGACCTCAGCAAGTACCCCTAAGAGTGAGTGCTACATTCCGCGCGCTGTGGACTGGCTCATCAAAAATAAAACGCTTTCGTTCAAGGCGTTAAACGCTAATGCAGACTGGTTTGGCGTTACTTATAAGGAAGACAAAGCAAGCACGACTACTCGTGTGGCCGAGCTTGTGGCGCGGGGGGTTTATCCCGCGTCTTTGTGGACATAGCGCCATGCAAGACAAATCGCAAATAGCGCTTCCCGTATTGGCGCGTTCAGCGGCGCTGGACTTCGCCATCTATGGAGACCTTGAAAGCATCGCGCCCTTTGGCGGCGGACTGATCAACCATACCTTTGTGTCGATCTGGGATCAGGCCGGAACCCGTGTCCGCTATCTGCACCAGCGCATCAACGACAAGGTGTTTACCCGCCCGGATCAGGTTATGGACAACTTCACGCGGGTAACGGCGCACATTGCCGCGAAAACTGCCGGTATGCCCGACCACAGCCGCCGTACCCTGACAGTGGTGCGGACGCGGAACGGCCTGCCCTACACCCGCGACGCTGAGGGTGGATGGTGGCGCACCTACCTTTTTATCGAGGGCGTGTGCGCTAAGAATCTAGCCTCTTCGCCCGAAGAGGCGTGGGTTCTCGGCGCCAGCGTTGGACGCTTCCAAAAACAGCTCGCCGACCTGCCGCCACCACGTCTCCATGAGACCATCCCGAACTTCCATAATATGGAAACCCGTTATACGCGCTTTCATACAGCAGTCGCTTGCGATCTTGTTAAGCGAGCGCAAGAGGCGCGGGAAGAGATCGCGTTTATGGAAGCCAACGAGGAGCGGGGTTTGATACTCATTCACAGTCTGCAAAATCAGAGTCTACCGGAGCGTGTCTGCCATAACGACACCAAGATGAACAACATCTTTCTGGATGACGCTACTGGCGAGGCGCTCTGTGTGGCTGACCTTGACACTGTGATGCCCGGAACCGCGCTTTTTGACGTGGGCGACCTCATACGCACCGTTTGCTCACGCGCCGGCGAGGAGGAGCGCGACCTTGCCAAAGTCGCCTTTGATACGCGCTTCTTTGACGCGCTCATAGCCGGCTATTGCTCAGAAGCGGACGCCTTTCTCACCAAAGAGGAAAAGCGCCTCATACCCGAAGCAGGCAGGAACATCACCCATATCATGGCTCTGCGTTTCCTCACCGATTACCTTGAAGGCGACCATTACTATGCGACATCGCGCCCAGAACACAACCTCGACCGTTGCCGTAACCAGATCGCGCTAATAAAGTCCCTTGACGCGACTCTGCGCCACTGAGTGTCGGCACTCTGCTGACCTGTCTAGCGCCACTGAGTGTCGGCACTCTGCAACCTCACTTCACCGAACCAAGAATACCGGACACAAAGTGGCGTTGCTGGGTGAAAAAGAGGATCACCGTCGGCAACGTACTGATCGTAACGGCGAGCATGAGGATGCCGTAGTCGGTGGTATAGCCCGATGTTATCGAGACCAGCATGATGGGCAGGGTTTGCGCCTCCTTCTTCAGCAGGACGATGAGTGGCCACAGGTAGTTGTTCCACGCTCCCATGAACTGGATGATTGCGGCGGCGGCAAAGGTCGCGGCCATCACTGGCACATAGATACGGAGATAGATGCCGAACTCGGAGAGGCCGTCAACGCGGGCCGCCTGAACGATCTCCATCGGGAAGCCCGCCGAGTTTTGCCGGAAGAAAAAGATCAGGAAGGCGGTCGCCACGCTGGGCAGAATGATGCCCATGGTCGTGTTGAGCAGTTTCGCCTGGCTGAACATTCTGAACAGCGGGATCATCACCGATGCGAAAGGCACCATCATCGAGAGGAGCAGCACTGCCATGAGACGGTCTTTGGCCTTGTCGCGGTACACTTGAAACCCGTATCCGGCGAGGGAGCAGACAAAGAGGCTGAGGATTGTACCGGCAGCGGCGTTCCGCAGGCTGTTCAGAAACGAAACAGCCATCGGATACCCGGAAAGGAGGGTGTTCCAGTTTTCCAGCAGGTTGAGGCCGAAGAAGAACCGCCCCCGCACAATGTCAACGCTCTTGTTCGTCGCAGCGAGTACCATCCAGATGAACGGAAACGCAGAGACAAGAGCGATCAGCACGAGAAAACAATACATACATACCAGAGAGAGTCGTACTTTATTCATTCCTTTATTCATTCCTTGTCTCCTATCTTCATTTGAATGAACGACAGCACGGCAACCATGAAGAGAATTGTGTAGGAAGCCGCTGCCGCGTAACCGAATTGCGGGCTGTAGAGGAAGGACAGATTGTAGATGTACTGGCTTATTGTCAGGGTTGCGTTACCCGGCCCGCCGCTCGTCCCCGTGATCGTCCGCACCTCGTCGAAAATCTGAAGTGTGCCGTTGGTTGACATAATCGTGGTAAGCAGGATGACCGGACGGAGCAGGGGCATGGTTATTTTGAAAAACTGTTGAGCCGCGTTTGCCCCGTCAATGCGGGCCGCCTCGTAGACAGACGTTTCGATAGTCTGAAAGCCCGCGAGATAGAAAATCGTGTTGTACCCAGTCCAGCGCCAAGTTATCACGATGATGATGACAGCCTTAGCCCAAACCGGGTCGGCCAGAAAACTCACCGGGCTGGTGATGAGGTGGAGCTTGAGCAAGGCGATGTTCACCAGCCCGTCAATCGAGAAGATCGACTTGAAGATGGTCGCCGCCGATACCAGACCCGCCGCGCAGGGCAGGAACACGAGTGTCCTGAAAATCCCCTTGAACTTGAGCGCCTGTCCGTTGAGGATCGTCGCCAGAATCAGCGCGAGGATCAGCATGACCGGCACTTGGATGATGAGATAGGTAAACACATTGCCCACTGCCGCGCGAAACTGTTCGTCCTCCAATAGCCGGAAGTAGTTGCGAAAGCCCGCGAACTGGAGATTATTGCCTCTCCCCGACTGGAGAGAGAGGATGAACGCCTGAATCATTGGAAAAAACGAGAATGTAAGGATCAGCAAAGACGCGGGCGCGACAAACAGCCAGCCCCAAACCGCGTACTTTGTTTCTAGTTTGATGCGCCCCATAGAACTACCCTACTCGGCGATTTGGAACTCGACGTATTTTTGCGCCTCGTCCAGAGCTGTCTCGATACTTGCGCCCTGCAAGACAGCAGCCGCCGCCCGGCCTACCGCGTCGCGCGCCTCGTAGTTATAGACCCCATACTTCACCCTAGGCACCTTGCTCGCGTAGCCTACCAAGTCTTCGTAAATCGCCTGTCCGCCAAAAAACGGATGCGGCTCGGAATACACTGGGGAATCCGCTGCCGGAAGCCACGTCCCGATAGCCCCGGAGGAAGGGAGAATCGTCTCGTACAACTCCGTGCTGCCCGCAAACGTCTTGTTGAGCAGGTCCATCGCAATGTCAGGATATTTTGAACTGGAAAACACCATCCAGCCCGAACCGCCCTGACTCGAATAGTTGACCGATTCGACACTGGCAAAACGCGGCGTGCTTACGACTGCCCATTTGCCCGCTTGGTCGTCCGCCGGAGTGATGGAGCCGATGATCCAGCAGCCCTGAATAGTCGAGGCTGAGGTACCGTTGTTCAGCGTGGCGATGTAGGCGTTCCAGTCCGCCGCCTGCAAGAGCGCGCCGCTGTCCACAAGCGCCTTGTACGTCTTGACGGCTTCAACCACCGCTGGATTGTCCTTGATAAAGACCTTGCCCTGATCGTCAAAGAACCATTTCCCCGCGCTCTGGAGCATCAGCATAATAAAGTCCGAACTGCCCGCCACAGTTGAAACCATAGCAACACCAGTCTTTTCCTTGACCACTTTGCCAAGCTCGATGAACCGGTCCCAGGTGATGTCGTTGAAGTCGCTCACCTGGAAACCCGCCTGTTCGACAATGTCGCGGCGCAGGAAGGTGGCGGTCGCCCCATTGTCAAACGGCACCCCGTAGTTCTTCCCCTCGTAGACCCCGACATCCAGCTTGAACTCCGCGAACTGGCTCAGATCAACCTTCCCGTTCAGCGGCAGATAGGCGTCCGGGTAGGTCTGCACGAAACGCTGAATCGAATTATCCTGGTTGAGAATAATGTCCGGCAGGTCAGAGGTTTCCCCAGCGGAAAGCGCCGTCGTGATCTTCTGTTCGATGTCCGTGATGTCAAGCACGTTCACCGTTACATTGGGTTTTTCGCGCTGATAGATTTTCACCGCTTCATTCATCGCGTATACGTTGAAGTTGGGATCCCAGCACCACACAGTAAGCGTTACCGGCGCGTTTGGATCGGCTGCGGCGGTAGCTGAAGCGGCAACTGAAGCGACAGCCTCATCCTTCTTGGTACAACCCGTCGTAAGCAAAACGACACCGAACACCAGAACCAGACCAAAAACAAAACCTTTTTTCATAGTTTCCTCCTGAAACATAAAGATATTTTGAAAAGAGGGGTTAGGAACAACCCCGACTCTTTTGAAAAACTCCTTTTGCGTGTTTTACACGCCCGCGGCGGTTCCAGCAGCCAACGACCACTTCCCCGGAACACGTCCGCGTTGTACGCAACGTTTGTACGCAACGTACAAACACCCTTCATGCGCGGCGCGTTTCATGCGACCGCATATCCGTCTCCCCCTTACTGCTCCATAAACGCCTCCTCATATATAGCCGACTCCCGCGCCCCCGCATTAATTCGTATTGGGGTGTGTCCGGTTGTACAGGACAGGGATAAAGCTATTTACCGTTCTCACGGAATGACCGCGTAAGCCACTGGTCCCCACTGGCCCACTTCGCCTTTTTGATTTTCATAACGGCAGCAAACGTAAACTATCATGCTGGACTCTTCCGCGTCGAAAACGAGCTTCTCCTTCCGCCGCCGCGTAAAGCGGTAGTGCAAAAGTCCCTTTCCATCCAAAGGCGGCTTCATCAGATAGTGCTTATCTGATGCGGCCTGCTCCAGCGTGGCTCCGCCCGGCGGCATGATCCCAACATAGATCGCGTAGCCATAGTCGCTCTCGACCGCAAGTTCCCGCGTCCCGGCCATGGCTCCCAGATGGATGGTCAAGGCGTGAGGACCGCCGGGATAGCTGAGGCTTACCGCAGGCACCCCGTCCGGAGCCGGAGTCGGCGTGGGATGCGGGTCTTTCGCCTTGAAGCCCAGAGCTGCCCAGTCTCCTTCGGTGAGGGGCGGAATCTTGAAGTAGCGGTCTCGGAAGAACCGCATCTTCGCGGTCAGGGCTTTGAAAGCCTCCTGACATTCCACCGTGATTACGTGGGTTCGCTCCGCCTCGTCTTGCGCCTTTGCTAAAAGGGTTTCCGCTGTGTTGAAAAGGTTTCCCAGTTCTGTAAACTCCGCTGCCGGAATTCCCCAAGCGATCCGCAGCGTCTCGATCAGGTAAGCGAGCCACTTACGACACATTGCCAGTACCTCTGTGCGCGACCTTGGCAGCCAATCAGTTTGTGTACTCATTCTTGAGCATCTCCTTGTTTGAAGAACTTAAGTTAGGTTCTAAAGAACGCGAGTCAGGTTCTGAAGAACGCAAGTCAGGTTCTGAAGAATTTGAGTCAGGTTCTGAAGAATTTGAGTCAGGTTCTAAAGAACGCGAGTCAGGTTCTGAAGAATTTGAGTCAGGTTCTAAAGAATTTGAGTCAGGTTCTAAAGAACGCGAGTCAGGTTCTGAAGAACGCGAGTCAGATTCTAAAGAACGCGAGTCAGGTTCTAAAGAACGCGAGTTAGGTTCTAAAGAACGCGAGTCAGATTCTAAAGAACGCGAGTCAGGTTCTGAAGAACGCGAGTTAGGTTCTGAAGAACGCGAGTCAGATTCTAAAGAACGCGAGTCAGGTTCTAAAGAACGCGAGTCAGATTCTAAAGAACGCGAGTCAGATTCTAAAGAATCTAAGTCATCCGCTATAGTTTTTGAGTTATGAGCTATAGCGGATGGGGCATTTTGCCGTCTGAATACAGAGGTTTGATAAAAAAGTGAAGAATTATGGGCTAAGTACTTGACAGGCCGTGGGTTATATAGAGTATAATGGACGCAGGACGCAGGACGCAGGACGCAGGACGCAGGACGCAGGACGCAGGACGCAGGACGCAGGACGCAGGACGCAGGACGCAGGACGCAGGACGCAGGACG
>JAIRMT010000011.1 GCA_031258505.1 Treponema sp. | reverse complement strand
ACGGTTCATGGAAAGGGACAGATGAGCAGTACGGCTCCAGCACGACCCTTACCTTCAATTCCAATGGGGGTGGTGAAATAAAACAGGAATATCAGGGCCAATCTCAGAGTCTATCTTACATTTGGAAGGCGGACAGCAGCAATGTTTACCTGTATTATTCCGACTTCGGTTCTGTAAGGTCTCAGACCCTGCCCTACACTGTCTCCGGTTCAACGCTCACCATCGGTAGTGGTGATAACAGTATGCCACTCACCCAACAATAAGCGTGAAGGCTTCGCGTCAAGCGGAACCTGAACAACGCGGCTCCACCGCTGGTTTTGCCTAAGGGCAAGGCTGGCGGCGGGGCTTTTTTTTGTTGATTCTGTTCAAGGAGACAATATGGGCAAAGCGCGAGCGGAAATTACCCTGGTCAAGCTGTTCTACGGCTTTCATCTTTAGGTTTAGGCGGCTGCTCTGTTGAACTTATCGCCTCATGTTACGCAGGAAGAAAAAATGGTAAGAATTGGTCATTGAATGGACGCTAAGATACGCGAATATTTCATCGCGTTCATTCGCGTCATTCGATGATCTTTTTCTTTCCGGCGCGTAAGGTGAGTTATCGCCAATCATTCGTGCAGAAGACCGGCAATCACGGTTTCCATCTTTTCCCGCCTCCGCAGGGCGCGCAAACTTGACACAAATTTGACCAATAGCCGCCTTTTGTTTTGACATTGGTCTGGTAACTATAAGACATGAACAAAGCCAATGGAGGAATGTTTATGAACTTGAAAAACTTGAAAAAGTTTACTGGTCTGGCGCTGATTGCGTTGCTTTCAGCGCCTGTATTTGCGGGCGGCGGACGTCAGGGTTCGAGCGGCGGCGGCGCGGCGTCCGAAAGCATCGTGGTAATGTCCCGCGAGGATGGTTCGGGAACGCGGAGCGCGTTTACAGAACTGTTCGGCGTTCTCGATGCGGACAAGAAAGACGCCATAACCCTGTCTGCTGAGATAACCAACAATACTGCGGTCATGATGACTTCGGTTGCGGGCGAGAAAAACGCGATTGGTTATATTTCCCTGGGTTCCCTCAACGACACGGTAAAAGCGCTTGCGATAGACGGCGTTGCGCCGAGCGCGGCAAGCGCGGCGAGCGGGGAATACAAAATCACCCGGCCATTCTACATCGCTACAAAAGGCGAGGTTAAAGACGCGGCAAAGGATTTCATCGGCTTTATCATGAGCCGAAGCGGGCAGGATGTTGTTGCGGCTAACGGCTATGTCCGCAGGGATGACACAGGCGCTTTTACCAGCGCTCTGCCCTCTGGCAGGGTTGTTGTCGCCGGCTCATCGTCGGTAACGCCAGTGATGGAGAAACTCAAGGAAGCCTACGCGAAGATAAACCCGGACGTCAGCATCGAGATACAGCAGAGCGATTCTTCTACCGGCATGAACGCGGCCATCGACGGGATTTGCGACATTGGCATGGCTTCACGGGAATTGAAGAGCAGCGAACTGGACAAGGGACTTAGCGGCACAGTGATTGCCATTGACGGCATTGCCGTAATCGTTCACAAGGAAAATCCCCTGAGCAACCTGACTAAGGAGCAGGTGCAGGCGATTTATCTGGGCCAGGCTGAAACCTGGGACGCTGTTAGGTAAAAGTGTTGGTGTGAAATGAAAGAAAAAATACTGCACGGTATCTTTACAGCGGCGGCTTGCGTGTGCATTAGCTGTGTTATTCTGATATGCCTGTTCCTGTTCATCAACGGAATCCCGGCTATAGGGAAGATTGGGCCGGCGGCTTTTCTTCTGGGTAAGACGTGGAAACCGGGAAGCGAGTTGTTCGGCATAGCGCCGATGATACTGGGCAGTATTTATGTTACTGCGGGAGCAATAGTTTTCGGCGTACCTCTGGGCGTGTTTACCGCCGTCTTTATGGCGAAGTTCTGCGGGAAGCGCCTGTACGGATTCTTGTCGCCTGCTGTGGGTCTGCTTGCCGGAATCCCCTCGATTATCTACGGCTTTTTCGGGCTTGTGGTGATGGTTCCGGCACTGCGCCTGCTTTTCGGCGGCAGCGGGAAAAGCCTTTTAACAGCATCGCTCTTACTCACTTTTATGATACTTCCCACTATTGTCAGCATATCTGAGGCGTCAATCCGCGCTGTGTCTGAAAGCTACCGAGAAGGGGCGCTGGCTCTGGGGGCAACGCATGAACAGGCGGTCTTCTTTGTCGTGCTTCCCGCCGCTGGGCAGGGCATAATGGCTGGGGTTGTCCTGGGCATAGGCCGCGCAATAGGTGAAACCATGGCAGTTATCATGGTTGCCGGGAACCAGGCAGTGATTCCCAACAGCATCTTCAAGGGACTGCGAACCCTTACGGCAAACATCGTGCTGGAAATGGGCTATGCCGCAGAACTGCACCGCGAGGCGCTTATCTCAACGGCGGTTGTCCTGTTTGTGTTTATTCTGATAATCAATGTTCTGTTATCCCTCAGCAAAAGGAAGGTGGAAGGATGATTGCAAGCAATGTCTCTGATTCAGTGGGAAAACCCGCGGCGTTTTACGAAGCAAAGCCCCGAAGTGAATCTGCGGGGTTCGCCCCGCAGCGCTCTCGTATCCTGTCGCTTGTTCTCAGGTTATTGGTGATGGCCTCGGCCGGGATTACCATAGTCCTTATTGTTTTTCTGTTTGGTTATATACTGGTAAAGGGCATTCCCAGCCTTTCGCTGGAGCTGTTTTCGTTTGAGTATACAAGCGAAAACGTTTCGCTTTTACCCGCGCTGGTAAACACTGTTGTCATTACGTTTGCCGCCCTGCTTGTTTCAGCGCCTGTGGGAATCTGCGCGGCTATATGGCTCGCCGAATATTCCCGGCGCGGGAGCCGCCTAATCCTTTTGGTGCGCCTGGCAGCGGAGACTCTCGCGGGCATCCCTTCCATAATTTACGGCCTTTTCGGGATGCTTATGTTTGTTATTTTCTTGCGGTGGGGCTATTCGATTCTCGCGGGCGCTTTTACCCTGGCGATTATGGTGCTGCCAGTCATCATGCGGACAACGGAAAACGCCCTGCTATCGGTTCCCGATTCCTACCGGGAAGGCAGTTTCGCCCTAGGCGCGGGTAAGCTAAGGACTATTTTTTCCATCGTGATTCCAGCCGCCATGCCGGGAATACTTTCAGGGGTGATTCTATCTATTGGCCGCATCGTGGGGGAAACAGCGGCGCTGATTTTTACCGCAGGAACTGTGGCAAAAATGCCGGACAGCCCGTTCTCCTCGGCGCGGACTCTGGCTGTTCACATGTATAGCCTTTCAAGTGAAGGTTTCCACATCAAGCAGTCCTACGCGACAGCGGTAGTGCTTCTTGTTTTAGTCGTGGTTATAAACGCCCTTGCGAGTATGGGGGCAAAAAAGCTGGGGGCGGAGAAAAAATATGATTAGTGTTAGAACTGCCGCGCGTATAACAGGAACAGGTATAAAATGAACAAGATAAGTATAACAGAATTGCAGCTATACTATGGCGCGTATCAGGCTCTGAAAAACGTAAACCTTGCCATGTCTCAAAACGAGATAACCGCATTTATCGGGCCTTCCGGCTGCGGCAAGTCAACGCTGCTTAAAACCATTAACCGGATGAACGATCTTGTCGCGGATTGCCGGATTGACGGGACCGTGCTTCTTGACGGGGAAAATATATACAGCGGCATGGACGTAACGCTGCTGCGGAAACGGGTTGGCATGGTTTTTCAGAAACCCAATCCCTTTCCCATGAGCGTCTATGACAACATTGCTTTTGGCCCGCGCACGCATGGCGTAAAGTCCAGGGTAAAACTGGATGAAATAGTCGAGCAGTCGCTGCGAGCGGCGGCGATATGGGACGAGGTGAAGGACAGGCTGAAAAAGAACGCGCTGTCTCTTTCGGGCGGCCAGCAGCAGAGGCTCTGCATTGCGCGGGCGCTTGCGGTTGATCCCGAAGTCCTGCTCATGGACGAACCCACGAGCGCCCTTGACCCTATATCCACATCGAAGATCGAAGACCTTGCGGCGGAACTGAAAAAGCGCTACACTATCGTCATTGTTACCCATAATATGCAGCAAGCCGCTCGGATTTCCGACAAAACAGCTTTTTTTCTTCACGGCGAAATAGTGGAATTCAATTCAACAGAATTGATTTTTTCCATGCCCCATGACAAGCGTACTGAGGATTATATTACAGGGAGGTTTGGTTAATGCGCGAAACATATCAAAAACAGCTTGAAAACTTACACACGGAACTTATACTTATGGGCGCGCTCTGCGAAGACGCGATAGCCAATGCGATAAAAGTCCTGACAGACGGGAACGCCAGTCTGCGGGAAAAAGTCTGGGAGCTTGAAAGGGAAATCGACCTGAAGGAGCGGGAAATCGAATCTTTTTCCGTACACCTGCTCCTGCGCGAACAGCCTGTGGCCGGAGACCTGCGCCGGATAACAGCAGCTCAGAGGATGATCACTGACATGGAACGCATCGGGGATCAGGCGGCTGATATAGCGGAACTGTCGCAGTTTGTTATCAACGCGGAGGCTGTAAAGGAGATTCCCATAGCTGAAATGGCGCGGGCAACCGCAAAGATGCTCGGAGACAGCGTGGACGCCTTTGTTGCCACAGACCTTGAAAAAGCCTATTCAGTTATGGACTACGATGACATAGTAGACGACTTTTTCGTAAAAGTTAAAAGCAAAGTTATTTCCCTTATCGCAAAGGGCAGCGAACAGGGCGAGGCTTACATCGACCTTCTTATGATAGCGAAATATCTTGAACGCATTGGCGATCATGCGAAAAATATCGCCGAATGGGTCGAGTATTACATCACTGGGAAACGCGGTAAATGAAACACCTTATCTACCTTGTGGAGGATGACGCGAGTATACGCGAGCTGGTGGTTTATACGCTTCGTAATACTGGCTTTGAAGCGCGGGGCTTCTCTTCAGGAAGGGAATTCTGGGAAGCGGCGCGGGAAACAGCTCCGTCCCTTGTGGTATTGGACATAATGCTTCCCGGCGAAGATGGCCTTGTCATACTCAAAAAACTGCGTTCAAACGAGTCAACAAAAAAAATTCCCATTATGATGCTTACGGCAAAAGGCTCCGAATACGATAAAGTGCTTGGGCTTGACTCTGGCGCTGATGATTACATGGCAAAACCAGCCGGTATGATGGAACTTGTGGCGCGGGTAAAGAGTCTTTTACGCCGTTCTGATCCTAACTCGGCTGGGGAAAAGGATGAATACCGTCTGAACGGCTTATATGTAAATATACCGCGCCATCAGGTTACAGTAGACGGTCAAGAAATTATCCTTACCTTAAAAGAATTTGATTTATTGGTATATCTGTTAAAAAATTCAGGCGTTGTCCTTTCTAGGAAACGGATTCTCCATGCAGTATGGGATTATTCCCTTGTCCTGGAAACACGGACCGTAGACACCCATATCCTCACGCTGCGAACAAAGCTAGGTTCCTGCGGGGCGCTTATTCAGACTGTGCGCGGCGTGGGTTATAAGACGGAGGCAGCCGAATGAGGCGTAAAATATTGTTATTCGCATCCGCGCTGGCGGGTCTTTCCATTTTATTGACCGCAACCCTGATCCATTTTGCTGTTTACTGGGATTACGCGGAACTGATGAAGCGCGACCTTGTCATTGAATCCGAGTATATCCGCGCTGCCTTTGAATCGTCCGGCATAAACTATCTGGATTCGCTTGCGCCGGCTGCCCGGCGGGGATTTTCGCGGATCACGCTCATAGCCGTCGATGGCCGCGTGCTTTTTGAAACAAACGCCAGCGCGGAAACCATGGAGAATCATCTTTTGCGCCAGGAAGTTCAGGAAGCCATAAAAACCGGCGCAGGCGAAGAAACCCGCTTTTCGACAACCGTAGGGAAACAGACATACTACTACGCTGTCAGGCTTAACAGCGGAGACGTTCTGCGCTTGGCAAAAACAACGGACAGCATCTTTGTTTCACTTGCCAGGCTCATCATTATTACCGTTATAATCGCCGTGTTTATCTTTGGCTTGACAGCCATAATCAGTTCACGGGTAACAGCCAAACTTGTAGCGCCCGTGAACCGCCTTAACCTTGACGCGCCGGAAAGCAATGTTACCTACGAGGAACTTACGCCGCTCCTGTCCCGCATGAAAAAGCAGAACGACATGATAGCAGACCAGCTTGCGCGGCAGCGGAAAACACAGCTTGAGTTTACCGCGATTACTGACAATATGCGCGAGGGGCTGATTATTCTGGACGGGGATACGCAGGTTCTTTCCTGTAATAAAAGCGCCCTGAAACTTCTGGATGTCCGGCTTGAAGGCATTGAAAACCGGAACGTACTGGCGGTGCGACGGGAAGAGACATTCAGACTCTTAGTAAAAAAAGCAATTTCAGGCTCTGCCGCAGAAACCACGCTTTCCTCTGGGGAAAGGCGGCTGCGTATCTTTGCCAATCCTGTGGCTGACGGAGGAACGGTACTTGGCGCGGTGCTGCTCATTCTGGATGTAACCGAACAGGAAGACAGGGAAAGACTGCGCCATGAATTTTCCGCGAATGTTTCCCACGAACTAAAGACGCCGCTTATGGCTATTTCGGGATACGCGGAAATCATGTCTGAAGGTCTTGCACAGCCTGAAGATATGCGGCATTTTGCGCGGAACATCTACACAGAGGCGCAGAGGCTTATCACTTTGACAGGCGATATTATTATGCTTTCCCATCTGGACGAACAAAACGAATCTCTCTTGATGAAAGAATGGGTGGAACTTCTGCCCCTTACGCAAAGCGTCCTGCGGCGCATAAGCGATGCGGCGTTGGAACGCCATCTGTCCGTTACGTTTGACGGCGAAGCGGCGGCGCTTATCGGGACGCCAAGCATTCTGGAGGAGCTGATTTATAACCTGCTGGACAACGCGGTAAAGTACAACAGGGAAGGTGGCGAAATCCGCGTATCCCTGAAAAACAGCGCGGCGTCTTCCCCAGCGGAAGGACGGATCATTTTCTCGGTGAGCGACACTGGTCCCGGAATCCCGGCTGGCGAACAGGAACGCATCTTCGAGCGCTTTTACCGCGTGGACAAGAGCCGCAGCAAAGACGCTGGCGGCACGGGCCTAGGCCTTTCCATAGTCAAGCACGCCGCCGCGCTCCACAACGCGAAAGTTGAAGTACAAAGCGACGGCAAATCTGGAAGCTGCTTCACAGTGCGATTTATGTAACTCATGTTACGCAGGAAGAAAAAACGGTAAGAATTGGTCATCGAATGGACGCTAATATACGCGAATATTTCATCGCGTTCATTCGCGTAATTCGATGATCTTTTTCTTTCCGGCGCGTAAGGTAAGTTATGTAACAAGTCCTCACGCCTTTAGGCGCGGGGATTCTTGGTCCGATGTTCGCTGTCATCTTGCTGTCGATTCTGGAAGCCGATGCTGCACCCGCCCGCGCAGCCGCAAGGCAGTTGGTAGTCTAACGCTTCCAGATTACAGTCCGGCGCTTCCAGACTATAGTCTAACGCTTCCAGATTACAGTCCGGCGCTTCCAGACTATAGCCTAACGCTTCCAGATTACAGTCCGGCAGTTCCAGACTATAGTCTAACGCTTCCAGATTACAGTCCGGCGGTTCCAGACTATAGTCTAACGCTTCCAGATTACAGTCCGGCGGTTCCAGACTGTAGTCTAACGCTTCCAGATTACAGTCCGGCGGTTCCAGACTATAGTCCGGCGGTTCCAGACTATAGTCTAACGCTTCCAGATTACAGTCTAGCGGTTCCAGACTATAGTCTAACGCTTCCAGAACTTTTAGACATGGGTCTTGAACTCTAAGACCCAGCTTGAACTCTAAGACCCAGAGATTGAACTTGTGGGTGTCTGGCACTAAAGCGCGGTGTCGGGGTTCAGCAATGCGCTTGATCAGCCTGAGAACAGTGTTGAGGAAACCACTCGGACATCTGTTGTTTCTCAGTGGATAGCGGAGCTTCGGGTTGCAGGCTTATTTGACTCCATGTAGGTATTGACAACAATTCTAGTTAAGTATATGTTGCTTTGGCGTATGGTTTAACTACCGGCGATTCTCAAACGGAATATGTGGTTATGATATAAAAATCAAATTAAAGGAGTGAAATGCTGTGCAAAATAAAAAGTTCAAAGATATAATTTTAAGGCTGCTTGATCGCCAGAAGGGTAACGGTATATGAACCGCCTTGTTCAATTCATAAGTAAAGCCGATGCGGTTAAAAACAGTTCTTTACAAAAACATATACGCGCGCTTTGGGGGTTGGTGGCGGCGCAAGTTGGCGTTTGGATAATCTCCACAACAGCTATTGCGCTCATCCCCACGTACAATAAAAGGCTTATTGATACGGTGCTTCCACGCGGAGGAACCGGGTTGCCGGGTCTTATTTTGATGTATAGCGCTACCTATAGCGTTTTTCTTATCGCCGCGTGGCTGTCGGAAAGATTACTTTGGAGCTGCGGCGTTCAATTTGAGAATGTCTTAAAAAAATCATGCTTTGACAAGCTGCTGAATCTGTCGTATAAAACGTTTTCTGAAAAGAAAAGTGGGGAATACCTGTCTATGCTGACAAAGAACATTACCACGCTTGAGGCTGATTATCTGACTCCGATATGCGCCTTAATAAAAGACTTTCTCGCCATACTTATTTATGTTGTTATTATCGCGTACACCACATCTCCTGTTATATGCGCGGCATTATTCGTATGTTCTATTTTCGCGGCATTGTCGCCCGGCATCTATAAGAACCGCCTGAAAAAAGCGTACAAGGATTATATTGACGAATCCGCGTTATATACAAAGCGCATTACCGATATGCTTGACGGGTTTGACATGATCGATGCCAGGTCAAGAGTCTCGTTCACTAAAGCAAACGCCCGTTTTACCGACATACTATCATTAAAACGTTTGAGATACGGATATAATAAAGTCAATAGCGCCACCATTTCAGGAACAATATCAATACTTCTTATTGATATATCTATATTTGCTCTATGCGGGTATCTTATACTGAATGGGCATATAAGCGCAGGAATTGTTGTCGCCGCGCTGACTTATACACAGTCTTTTATGGATCCATTTAATGATATGCTGTACTGCATAAATACGCTTAACTCTACAAAAGACATAGCCCATGAACTGGATATGTTTCTAAGCGCAGAGAATCATACCCTAATTCAAGTAAAACCTGTATCGAAAATCTCATGTCAGAATGTTATTGTTGATTTTGGCTCAAAAAAGTTATGTTATAATATGGCAATTAGCATAGGGAAAAAGTATGTTTTATATGGGCAAAGCGGAACCGGAAAATCAACCCTGTTTAGAGTTCTCACTGGGCATACCGCATACAGCGGCGCAATTTTTGTAGACGACAGCGCGAGCGGGACGACGCAAATCTTGAATTCAGATATATGCTATTACCTCAGCCAGCATCAGCATATTTTTTCTGAGGATTTTTTGACTAATGTCTCTTTGTTTGGCGCGTATCCCTATAACGAGGCGGAACTCAGAAAAACCTTTGACATAGAGCGTTTATTTGGCGGCATTAAGGGAACCCTGGATTGCGGCAGCTTGAGCGGCGGAGAGAAGCAGGCCCTCAAAATATGCAGGATGTTGGTACAAGGAAAGGATATACTTCTGCTTGATGAGCCATTCTCGTCATTAGATAAAGAAAACACATCAAAAATACTTGCTAACTTAAGCGAGTGTTCAGCTACAATACTGCTCATTACGCATGACCATTCTTTTAAGGAGCTTGGCGGATGGGAACACGTCAATATAAGCGAGGTATGCCGTGAAGTATAACGAAATATCCTCTGATTATTTCATTTCTCCCGCAACCGCACAGAACCTCCGCAGGGCAGGTAAAGGATTAAATATGAAGTCAAAAACTTTTTTGCTATTAGTCGTAATCATTTTTTTCAGCGCCGCCCGCGCCTATGGCCAGGCGTCTTCATCCTCTATCGAAAATGAACAGGAAGCGATAGAAAAAGAAACGCCGTCAGTGGAACGAACCGTTTATATGCCTAATTTGTCATATACATTGATTTCGTTTGACGATATACAGATTCATAATCCTCTTGCGAGTTTGACTATTATCCGGTTTAATCCTGCGAAACAAGACGATTCATTTACGGCTTCATTGTTTTACAGTCCGCAAATCATGATGGATATGCAGCCAGATTTTCCCACGCTTTATCATAGCGCCGCCATGTTTATTAACCAAAAAATACGGCGACATTCAATACTTGCTTCTTTTTTAGTCAACACCGATAAGCCAATATACGGCGGTTTGAATACGGTTATGGGTGTTGCGGGCTATTTGTATAATTTAATCAAAGGGGAGCATTTTTCAATGAGTCTTGGACTGAATTTAATTGTTATGGATATTGGAGTTAAACTTGACAACGGTCTCTCCTGGATATTGTGGCCAATACCGTCAATCAATTTGATTTGGGAATATAAGTGGATTAATTTCAGTTTTACCCCTATGCCTGCGCTGACAATAGCGCCCAAAAGTCCATTTTGTTTGACCGCAGAACTAAGCTACCCTGAATATGATATATCGCTTTGGTATAGGTTTTTTAGAAATAACAATCCCGCCGCTGAAATGCTTGGTATTGGACTTGGAATGAGAAACGATACCAATAAAACAATGTTTGCCGACGGCAGGAGTTATGGAATAAATTACAACGCGCTCTATGGAACTATCCTCGTGTTCAATCTTGTTGAAATAAGCGGCGGCTGGCTGTTTAACGGCAAAGAAGGCTATGGTGAAAACAGCTATGAAAAACTAATCGGCTATGGCGGATTAAGCGTTTCAAAATATGACGGGAATATAGGACAAGGTTTTTTTGTTTCAATATTCGCAAGGATAATGTTTTAATGAAATCAGAAAACTGCTAATGCAAGGTGATAGAGGCCTTCCCGAAGCGGCTTTCAATGTCCGCCCGGCGACCTTCCGTGGAATAATCCGTGATGATTTTCCCAGAAATCCTTCCGTTCCTCATCGCTCATGTTAAGCCATTTTTCACGGAACGGATTGTCTTGATGCGAACTTCCACGCCTGTGTCCATTATCCGCAAAGCCGCAGCCAACACCGCTGAAAAGGATACGCGCCAATACAAATAATCCGACCGCCTGTAAGTAATTGATTGAAGTCAGGCCAAAGATCGGCAGTAATAACCAATTCCACAGCAACGCCGAACACCAGAGAAACAGCGGCAAATATGACAACTCTCGTTAATGTCAGCAACGCCCGTTTAGAAAAATTTTTCATAGTATATTACTCCCTATTATTCTGCTAAAACAGTTTGCCTTACCGTCGCGGTTTTTTCTATCGGTTTCGTAACTTGTTTGTACCAGGGTTTTAATCTTGCTGATGGTTTCTTGGGACAGGTGATGTTCCAATAGGCAAGCGTCTTTTCCCGCCTGTTCAATACTTACGCCTACAATTTGCCGAAGGAAAACAACAAGTAAAGCATACCGCTCCCGGATGAGCGCCGCTTCTTTATTTCCCGCTTTTGTCAGCGTTACCGTCCGGTAGCGTCCATGTTCCACAAATCCACGCTCCTCCAATACCTTCAAGGCGGTGAACGCTGAGGGTTTGGAAACTTCCCGCCGGGCCGCAATATCGGTTACCCGTACCGGGCCGCCGGCCTCATCGGAAAGGATACTGATTGTCTTGAGGTAATCTTCCAAGGATTGGGTCATGGTATCTCCTGTTTTATATAAAATGTTCTTCATTTTTCGATCTTTATGTATGCAGTTGTTCGTCAAATGACAGGGGGAAATACAGATATTGCCCCCTGCTGCGGATTATTTTTTAGTACGGTATTACAAAGCCGTTTACCCGTCCACCGCCGTGCCTTCGGCCCATGTGTCCAAAACCGCCAAAATGCGGATGAAACCCCATGTAGCAGTCATCGAAT
>JAIRMT010000165.1 GCA_031258505.1 Treponema sp. | reverse complement strand
AAACGCATTGTTGACGTTCCGCAGTACAGCGCGGAAGCTGGTATGTATGCCATGCGGGAATTGTTGCTCCGCAGCAGGGATTTTTCCGCAGTCTTTGCTTCCAGTGATGAGCTGGCGCTCGGCGCCATCCGGGTATTACTGGACGAGGGCATCCGCATCCCCGAAGACATCTCAGTAATCGGCTTTGACGATATTGACATTTCCAATTATATCTATCCCCGTTTAACCACTGTCCAACAGCCCATAACCGAAATCGGCGAACAATCCGCCGCATACCTTCACCAGTTCATTACCGGTCAGAACAATCCTGAACTAAATATCGTACTCCCCCACAAACTGATCATCCGGGAATCGACCTGCGCGTTAACCCAGTAAATCACGCTTCCCCTGTGGAAGTAGGCAACAGCTTTTTTCTCTTTCATGGATAACCCCATGTTGACCTCCGATAACTGATGCTGCCGGATAGTCTGCCTTGATTTGGGTTACATTTTCAAAATGAGGCATGGGCTCTTTTTGGTAACATTTTCAATGAGGCGATGCGCCCTCTTGATAAATCCGGGAAGGCGGGTTAAACTGTCAGCATGGAACGGTTTAACCCACTGAATGACTATCTTTTTCTCAAAGTGATGGGCGAAAAAGGGGATGAGGAGCAATGCCTCGCCTTCTTGAACGCGGTTCTGGCGGATTCTTCGGAGAAGCCGCTCAAACTGGTGAGTATCCTCGAAAACAGAAGCGTTTCAGCGGAAAATCTGGGGGACAAATCGGTCTCTTTTGACTTTCGCACGCTTGGAGAGACGGACACTCAAAAGAACATCAAGGTAGAGATAGAAGTCTAGTTGAAAGATCTCCACAACATGACGGAGCGGACGCTTTACTACTGGGCGCGCGAGTATGTGGCGGGGATAAAAGAAGGGGAGGATTACGGCGATTTGCCTCGCGTCATTACAATCAACATAGTGAATTTTGACCATATCAAACTTGAACAGTTTCACACGGCGTTCCGGCTTAGGGAAGACGTCCATCGCGAATATGTATTGACAGACGTGATGGAGATACATTTTTTGAACATGGTGAAGTTTAGAAAGAAAGAAAGCAAGGAAAGAAAGCGACAATACGTTGGAGAGGTGGCTTATGTTTTTAGACGAATATTCGACTCCTGAGACGCTTGCGGAAATAATCGGGATTGACCCAGCGATAGCAAAGGCGCAGAGGCGGTTTGAGGAAGTGACGCAAAACGAGGAGTTCAGGCAGAATTACCTACTCCGGCAAAAGGCGCAGTCTGACTGGACGACCGGCGTCAACACCGCTCTTGAGAAAGGCAGGAAAGAGGGAATGATTGACGCCGCCAAGAACGCTTTGTCGGAAGGTCTTACCGTTGATATTATTAAAAAGATTACCGGTTTAGATGAAGAAACAATAATCGCGTTAAAAAACGAAGAATGTAAACTGATCATCCAGGAATCGACTTGCTCGTTAACCCGGTAATTCCCGTACATTTCTTCAAAGAAGCTCACTGGTTCACTGCTTACATCGAAAACGAAGTTTCCGCAGCCATGCTGTCGCCCCCTTTCCCTTTTGCCAGATTTTCTTCCTTAATATATAGCATCCAGTGCTGTCTTAACCAGATTGAGAATATGCGGCCGCTTTACCAAATACGAGGCATACCGCAGTTGTAACACCGCCTCTCGCTCCAGTATGCTGCCCTGGCTGTTACGCGGGAGCCTTACTGCAACCCTTCCCGCTTTCCGTTACTTCTGCCTCCGCTTGTTTTCCACCGTCATCCAATTCTAAGCTGCCTTGATGAGCGCCGGCTCTTTCGTACTCCTTTCCAGCCTCTCTTTCTCCTCTGCTTGCTTCCCCGTTTGATTTGTCCGGTGCCGTATCGCGTGTCAGACACTGAAATTCAGACGGCAGTTTTCTTCTTACTCTCTTCTTCTTTCATGCCGCTTGCGGAGCTTACCGTTTGCTCAACCGAAGAAATCTCTATCAGACGGTCGTCCTGCCCAAAGAAGTTTTCTTTATCAATAGCCTTAATCACCGCGTCCTGTATGTTTGTGGAAATAATGACATCGCAGCCTTCCTTGGCATGGGAAACCGAATGGTCTTCACTCTTACCACTTGAGTAAAAATGCAGTTCAAGCGGGATGAGCGTTGCACCGCGCGCGCCGGCGTTTATCGCAGCCCTGCTAAAAGGGTCGAGAGAGCCTTCATCCGCAACTATTGAGACGCAGCTAAACTTCTTCGCATTACTCTTGGACGCTTCATTATTCCGGTTTCCACCCAGGCGCCGCCATTCACTCGAACCCTTCATCTGGTCCATCGCGGCAATGACCTGATCCATGGTCGCGGCATAGGCTCGTCTCCCCCGGCGCACCCGCAGGTTCACCGCCAAAGCGCGGATATTGATCTCGTACAAAAAGCCCTGACCAGGCAGGTCAAGGCGCGCCTTATGCCTGATGATGCTTTCAACCAGTTGAGCATCGCCGCGAGGCACGAGTAAGTACATCACTTCTTTCTCAACAGAAATCGTGATGCGAAGCAGACGCAAACGGTCGCGGAGGCCCATACCCGTGCCAAAGGAGATGAGCGGTACACAAAGCCCCATCTCCAGTATGGTAGTGGCAATGGATGAGGCCATACCCCGCTGTACTATGCAGATGAAAACAGAGTGATTCTCGGCAACAGCTTCTGTATTGCTGTCGGCTAGGGCAGTGAGCCGCTCCATATCGAACTCAAGCGGCGTGTGTCGCAGGAGGGTTACATCCTTTGCATACACTGAGCCGCGCCCAGGCAGGTAAAGACCGGCTGATTCAGCGAGCCGGCGCATAACACTGGCCTCAAAGTTCTTTGGAATGTAAAACCGGTAGAACAGGGCGCGGCTTTCCTCTGGAGTAGTGGTGGGACGAAGGCCCAGAAAGCCAACGCGATCAAGCAGGGTTACTTGTTTGGCCCGCTGTACATACACTTCAGGGATATGTAAATCACTGAGCGCCTTATCAAGCTCGTCCACCACATTGGCGTCCGCCGTGCAGGTTATCTTTGAAAGATTTGTTTGCGTTTGCATACGTTTAATCCTTTTATATAAGACAATTCAACGCTATCGCGTCAAAGGTCGATACGGATCGACTTCTTAGCCTTGATCCGGTTAAGTATACCAGAGATCAGCACCGCAAGAATCGGGAAGACACTGGCAGTTGCGACAATGCCGAAAGCGCCGCCAGTCGCGCCAGATTCCCGGCCAATGCCCAGCCCAGTCGCAATCACGAGCGGTACGGTAACCGGGCCAGTGGTAACGCCCGCCGAGTCCCAGGCAATGGCGGCGAACTCTTCTGAGGAGAACGCGGTGAGGATGAGGGCAAGCAAGTAAGCGCCCGCGAGTATCCACGCAAGCGGCAGATTGAAGAGTATGCGGGCAAAACCAGCGGTCATGCCAAAACCCACGCCAATGGCGACCATTGAGATGAGTGTGGTTTTCTTGTAGATGCCGGTAGTCATGTCCTCGACTGTGGTTCCCAACGCAGCCAATGACGGTTCCGCCAGGGTCGCGCCAAAGCCCAGTATGTAGACAAAGGCAAGCACCACGATATAGCCGACAATGAGTCCCCATTGGGCAAAGACAGCCTGCTCAACCGGCACAAAGCGGTAGGTCTGCGACGTTGTGTCCAGCATGGCGCGGTCAAACGGCGCAGCCTCGAAGTCCGCATTGGCGTCGCGTTTCAGCCAAATGTACTCTTTGGCGCCCTGGGGCGACGGCACGGTGAACACTGAGCTTTCATCAACACCGCGTACCACGATTGTCTCTTGCGTGGTTGCCATATAAGCGCGGGGCAGAGCTGAACCAGCCTGATTGCCCAACGCCGAAATGCCCTGTTCCATACCAATACTAAAGAGGAACATACCAAGCACCGTAAAAATCAAGCCAAGCACCGTAATATCTGTTTCACGGATACGTTCTCGCACCACAATCAGTATCGTGAGTATGAGTACCAACGCTAGGGGCAAGACCGTGCCGAGTGCGCTCTTAATCGAACTCAGCGCCTGCTCGTTAGACATGAGCAGGGAGTGGGTTTCTTCCGTTACTGTTTCAACAACAGCGCTCGGAAGCGCGGTGCCCGGAAAGCTGGCGCGGAATTCCGCCGCGCTTAAATGGCCTTCGTTCACCGCCGCGCCAGCCAGTTGAATCAGCGCCTCTTCGCCGCCTGCCACATACTCAGCCCTGACACGTTCTTGCGCTGAAAAAAACTCGCGCGCGGAACAGGGATCAGGCACTTTGTCATTAAGCATAAAGGCAAGCAAAAAAACCCCAGCCACTGGCAGACCCGACGCCAGCGTTACCACGCCAAGTCCTGACGCTCCGCCCTTGCTGTTACTGCCCGCGATTTTGGACACGCCCACACCAAGCGCGATCACAAGCGGCACGGTAACCGGACCAGTGGTAACGCCGCCAGTGTCCCACGCGAGGTTCGCCACTGGACGCAGGGAAGGGTTTTGCTCAAACAGCAAACCCACCGCCACGAGAATGGGCATCATAAGAAAAACAGCCGGCTTAAAGGGCCAGCCATACAGAAAACGGAACACGCCGAGTAAAACCGCCAGTCCCACACCCACCGCAATAGCAAACACGAGGTAGTTTGACGAGCGGTTGAGCAAAAGGTAGAGTAATGGCGCGTCCCACGCCTCAACCGCGCTCCCCTGTATCTTGAGAAAGCCGATAGCGGGTTCCGCGAGGGTGGCGGTTACGCCGATGATAACGGCGAAGATTGCCACGCCCAGCACGCCAACTTTGGGTGGAAGCCGCAATCCGCACTGTTCGCCCAAGGGCATGATGCCGAGGAAAAGCCCCTCAAGGAAAAACGCCAACCCAAGCACCGTTGCCGCAACGCCTATCGCCACTGACACCGCGTGCTGTACCGGCATCTTTAATACAAATGTTTGCGCCAGAAAAAGATAGATCACTACAAACGCGACTGCCTGTATCTGCGCCCCTATCTTTGAGGACGCATACGACGCAATCATCGAAGAAACCTGTCGGAACGACATCTTCTCACGCTTGGCTTTTTTTGTACTTCTCACTTGAGCCATAGTCTAAAATTCTCCTATATAAAGAATGTAAGCATATATAAGGCGACTTTGTCAAGCCATAGTGTGGAAGCGCGCTTCCTACGACCTCGCCAAACCACTCATAACGCGGGACATACGCGGATAGGGTTCCATCATGGACAGACGCAGCCGCCTCAGAGCCGCGCGGCTCCGTCCCAAAACCGAACGGCTCCGCCCCGCAGCCGTACGGCTCTGCCTCAGAGCCGAACGGCTCCGTCCCAAAACCGTTCGGCTCCGCCACAAAACCGTTCGGCTCCGTCCCAAAACCGTTCGGCTCCGTCCCAAAACCGTTCGGCTCCGCCATAAAACCGTTCGGCTCCGCCCCGCAGCCGTACGGCTCCGCCCCAAAACCGCGCGGCCGCGTGATATAGCAATTAGAAAAATCACGAAGTTTCGCGGAGTTTAGTTACCAATCCCGTTTCCTCCGTGCTACTCTGTGTCCTCCGTGGTGAATTTTTTTGCGCTAACAGAGGCGCTCAATATGTATCTCAAGACTTGGTTTCATTTGGCCGATTTAACATATAAAGCCGAGGTAGTCATAACGCTTGATCAGTGGGGACT
>JAIRMT010000117.1 GCA_031258505.1 Treponema sp. | reverse complement strand
GACAAACAGATTCTGTCGTGTTGGTATGCCGGTGCTAAGAGCATGAAAACAGTATAGCGTTTTTTCAAAAGAATGTCAAGCTCTGATCAAAGAAAAAGAAAAAAGTTTGTCGACGTGTCAGCGGAAGCGGCTTCTGAGTTGGGCAAAGAAAGCGACGGAAGCGGTAAGCATGATGATTGGGACACGCGATGACGGCGGGGGCGTTACGGGGGCAGCGCCCCCGTTAGAGGGGGAAGCGGAAGACCCGCCTAAGCCCGCTTGCGGGCGACGCGGGGCTGGAGCGAGGGGTCGGCAACGAAGTTGCCGCGACTTCCCCCTGCTGATTTCATTTAGCGTTTACCCGGCCTTTACTCGTTTTCATTACTCGCATGGCGTTAAGAACTGCGATAAGGGCCACGCCCACGTCTCCAAACACCGCTTCCCACATGGTCGCCATACCCAGTGCGCCCATGATCAGGATAACGCCTTTGACGGACAGGGCAAAGATGATGTTCTGCCAGACGATGTTCCGGGTTTTCCGGGCAATGCGCATGGCATCGGCGATTTTTGAAGGCTCGTCGGTCATAAGCACCACATCTGCGGCTTCTATGGCAGCGTCCGAGCCAAGTCCGCCCATAGCGATACCTACGTCGGCGCGGGCCAGCACCGGCGCATCGTTTATGCCGTCCCCCACAAAGACTAGTTTGCCTGAACCGGATTTGCTCTGCTCCAGAGTTTCGAGGTATTCAACCTTTTGATGGGGCAGAAGTTCCACATACACGGTATCAAGGCCGATCTGTTTTGCGATGTCTTCGCCCACAGCCTTGCTGTCGCCGGTGAGCATGGCGATCCGTTTTACTCCGATAGCCCGCAGATCATCGACCGCCGCTTTGCTATCAGCTTTCAATTCATCAGAAATGACGATGTAGCCAGCGTATTCGCCATTCACCGCCACATAAACCACAGTTCCTAACTCTTCCGATGCGGTGAGAGCGATCTTTGCGGCTTCCAGTAGTTTGGCGTTTCCCGCCAGCACCGTATCTTCCCGGACACGAACCGAGACCCCCTTCCCGGCGATTTCCTCATAGCTGCCTATCGCTGTGGCGTCAAGTTCCTTTTGGCAGGCGGCACCATAGGCATTCCTGATTGAAAGGGCTATGGGGTGATTAGAGGCGGATTCCGCGTGGGCTGCGTAGTAGAGCAGTTTTTCTTCTGTGAGACCCTGGGCCGGAACGATCCTACTTACGCTGAATACCCCTTTGGTCAGAGTTCCGGTCTTATCTAAAACCACAGTGTCTACTTTGGTAAGGGCCTCAAGGTAGTTGCTTCCCTTAATGAGGATGCCGTTCCGTGAAGCGCCGCCTATGCCGCCGAAAAAGCTCAAGGGTATGGAGATGACCAGGGCGCAGGGGCAGGAGACCACGAGGAATACCAGCGCCCGGTTTATCCATTCGGCGAAAGTTGCGCCTGGGACAAGGATGGGCGGAACTAGCGCAAGCGCAACAGCAGAGAATACCACCGCCGGGGTGTAGTAGCGGGCGAATTTAGTGATGAAGTTTTCGGTAACAGACTTTTTGCTCCCCGCATTTTGCACCATGTCGAGGATTTTGGAGACGGTGGATTCCCCAAAGACCTTTGTTACTTCAATGGTGAGGAGACCGCTCTTGTTGATCGAGCCGGAAAGTACGGCGCTGCCCGGTTCTACGTCCCGAGGCAGGGATTCGCCGGTGAGGGCGGAAGTGTCCAGTGCGGAAAAGCCTTCTAGTACCAGGCCATCCAGCGGGATTTTCTCGCCGGGCTTCACTACGATGAGATCGCCGATGCGTACTGCTTCTGGGGACACCCGCTGGAGGCCGGTAATGGTTTTCAGGTTGGCGTAATCAGGCCTGATGTCCATAAGGGCGGATATGGATTTGCGAGAGCGTCCCACAGCGTAATCCTGAAACGCCTCGCCTACCCGGTAAAAGATCATCACCGCCGCGCCTTCGGGATATTCCCCGATGGCAAAGGCTCCGATGGTGGCAATTCCCATAAGGAAGTTTTCGTCAAATATCTCGCCCTTGGAGATGTTTTTGGCTGCCTTGATAAGCGCTTCGCCGCCCACCAGGAGATAGCTTGCCAGAAAGAGGGCAAGCCGCATGAGAGGCGGCAGGGCGATAGACGGAACATAATCAAAGACCATACCTGCTGCAAAGACGGCCATGCCGAGAACAAGGCTGATACGCCGGAGCCAGGCGTTTACTGAAATGGAATCCGCTTTGCCCTTTGTTACTTCCCGATTTGGAAAAAGAACCATATCACGCAGTTCAATAGAAGGTTCAAAGTATTTGATGATCCCGCCGGTATGGGTCATGATGTCATCCCATTGCCCGGCATCTCGCGTCTCGATGGTAAGTTTTTGTATGGAAAAATCGACCACTACATTGCTTACCCCTTTTATGGCCGCAATATGCTTTTCAATTTTCGCCGCACATTTGGGGCAGCAGAGATTGTCCAGAATGTACTCCCGTTTCAATGCTGTTTCCATAGTTTTCTCCTAGCCCACTTTAACGATGATGTCCTCATCAACGCTCCTGGCAATACTGGTAATGGTTTCAAGCAGGGCGCTTTCGTCCCCCTCAAACGCGACTGTGAGCCGGGTGTTTGGAAAATCCACCGAGGCCAGTTTTACTTCCGGCAGCCGCTTGACTTGTTCATCAATTTCTGCGGCGCAGTTAGGGCAGCAAAGCCCTTCTAATACATAGGTCTTTCTTGTCATAGCAAACTCCTTAAAATATAAACATTGAACGATTGACAACTCGTTCAACTATCTGGGTAAAAAAATAAACCGAGTCCCTTACTCACTGACATGGACTAAGCCCTGGTCAAAGATTGTTCCCACGTGTTCATCCTCCAGGGAATAGTAGACAACCTTCCCTTCCCGGCGGTACTTCACGATCCGGGTTTGCCGGAGCGTTCGTAGTTGGTGGGAGATAGCGGACTTACTCATGCCAAGAAGGGCCGCGATGTCGCAGACGCACATTTCAGCGCGCAGGAGTGCGCAGATGATCTTGACCCGGGTGGAATCGCCGAACACCTTAAACAAGTCTGCCAGGTCCAGCAACAGCTCATCGTCGGGCATTTCTTTCCTGACCGCGGCTACCACTTCCTCGTGGATAACGTTGGTTGTGCAATCCAGGCTGTCAATGTCTATGGCGTCTTTTGTCATAGCATTTTTACTAACGGTTGAACGAATGTTCATATATGTAACTTATAAAGAGTTCTAAACAATGTCAAGCAGTTTTTTGAAATTTTTTTCTCTGAAGGAAGCCGACATAACAGGCTTAGTTACGTCGACATAACAGGCTTAGTTATGCCGGCATAACAGGCTTAGTTATGTCGGCATAACAGGCTTAGTTATGTTGACATAACAGGCTTAGTTACGTCGACATAATAGGCTTAGTTATGCCGACATAACAGGCTTAGTTATGCCGACATAACAGGCTTAGTTATGCCGACATAACAGGCTTAGTTATGTCGGCATAACAGGCTTAGTTATGTCGGCATAATCAGACAGGATAAGCAGGGCGTTTGAACTACGGGCAGAAGGGGAAGGTTCCCACACCAAAGCCCAAGCCTCCTCGTCGGGCAAAGGCGACATTGCGCCGCTCATACCTGTAAAGAAGCTGCGGATTTTTGCTTGCGTTTTGGATAGGCGACATTGTTCGGGCAAACGCGGAAGTCCTAGCTCGCCGCGATTCGCGCCGCCATCAGCGCCGCGCCTTCTACAATGGCGATGTGTTCTTCGTGATGAATACGCTCGGCAAGCGTCGCCGCTGTGTCGCCCGCCAATACTGGTACGCGGCGTTGTAAAAGTATGGGTCCGGTATCTGTGCCGGCGTTCACCAGATGTACCGTGCAGCCAGACTCCGGCTCGCCTGCGTCCAGTACCGCTTGATGTACCCGCTCTCCATACATACCAACGCCGCCGAACTTGGGCAGGAGGCTGGGATGCAGGTTGATGATGCGCCCCGCGTATTCGCGGATGATGTCGCCCGCCAGTATTGAAAGAAAACCAGCAAGAACGATAAGGCCGATGTCCCGCTCACGGCAGAACTGGAGAACGCGGTCTGATAGGTCTTGCCGCCGCCGCGCTATGGGCAGAGTCATGTTGGGCGTTTTGACCAGCGCCGGAACATTGGCAAGCCGCGCCCGTTCCAGCGCATAAACGCCAGCACGGTCTGCCAGCGCTGCCGCGATGCGTCCGACCCCAAGCTCACCACGCTGGTCCGCGTTGATAAGCGCTTGTAAGTTACTGCCGTTTCCAGACACAAGTACGAGTATGTTTACAGTGTTTTGCATGGATTAAGCATAGCGCCAAAATCGCCGCGCCGAAACCAGCGTATAAACAATGGCGTGTGATTGACAACAGGGGCTTAAAATATGAGTATCCCTGTGATGACAAAACAAACAATCGAACTGCTTGCTCCGGCTGGCTCACCGGAGGCGCTTGACGCGGCTATCGGGGAAGGGGCTGACGCGGTGTATCTGGGATTGAAGAGCTTCAATGCGCGGCTGAGAAGCGCGAACTTTGCCTACTCCCAGTTTGAAGGGGCGCTCCGCGCGCTGCGCCGTATGAGACGCAAAGTGTATGTTACCGTGAACACGGTATTTGAGCAGCGGGAGGCGGATCGTATGTATCAGCTTCTCAAGTATCTTGCGTCAGTGGGGCCGGACGGCATCATTATCCAGGACTTTGGCGTGCTTGCCATGATTCACGAACAGTTCCCCACACTTAGGGCGCACGCTTCAACGCAGATGAACATCGCCTCGGCGCGGGGCGCAAACGCGCTTTCACGTTACGGCGTTTCGCGGGTGGTGCTGGCGCGGGAACTCAGTCTGGACGAGATTCAGGCGGTTCGCGCCAATACCAACATGGAGCTGGAGGTCTTTGTTCACGGGGCTTTGTGCGTAAGCGTGTCTGGTCTGTGCCTGTTCTCCAGTTTTCTGGGCGGGAAGTCGGCAAATCGGGGTATGTGTACCCAAGCCTGCCGACGCTACTACCGTGAGTCCGGGGTTGAGGAAGGCGGCTATTATTTCAGTCCGTCTGACTTACAGCTTCTTGAAAGACTGCCTGAGCTTGCGGACGCCGGTGTCAACGCGGTGAAAATTGAGGGACGCATGAAGAGCGCCGACTATGTTGGCGCGGTGGTGAGCGCGTACCGGCGGGTCATAGACGCGCTTGACGGCAACCGCGAGGCCGCTATAGCCGAAGGGCAGAAGATACTGCGCGGCGATTTTGCGCGAACAAAAACGGTTTTTTACTTTGATGGAAACGATAGTCTCGACTGGCTCAGGGCAGAACAGAGCGGCGGCACAGGTATCCCGCTGGGGCATTTGCTCAGTGTGCGCGGGCAGTTTGGTGCTCGGCTGGGCCTGCTGGCGCATGGCGAAACCGGGCTGCGCGTGGGCGATTCGATACGGCTGCACCGCGCTGATGATTCTGACCGCCAGTCGTATAAGGCGCGAAGCGTTGAGCCAGACGAGGCCGGCGTCTGGGTGTCCATCCCCGACGGGTTTGACAAGGGCGATATGGTCTACCTCATCCAGACGCGGGCGTTGAGCCGGCGTTACGCGCCAGTGCTTCCTCGCCAGCTTGACGCTTTCCGCCGCGCGCCGGGGCATGAACACGCGCCGCAGGTCAAGCTCTTGCCAGCGGACAAGGCTGTCAGCAAGCGTTTTCCCCAAGGCGTCTATGCGGCAGTTTCCCGTATCGAAGACCTCTACATCATCCAGTCCTCGCGTCCGGTGAAGGCGTTCCTTGCCTATACCCGCAAAACCGCCGCCTACCTGCTTGCCGATAAGAAGCCGCCATTGCCTTTTAAGCAGGGGGAACTCATACTGTCGCTTGATCCTTATTTCCCGGAGGCGCTTTCCGCGATTGTCGCGGAGGAGATACCAGCGCTGGTGGAACGGGGTTTTCGCCAGTTTGTGGTGAACAACCCGGGACAAGTTTCGCTCTTTCGCGGTCTTAGCGATGTTTCGCTCATTGCGGGACCGTACCTCTATACTTTCAACCGTTATGCGGTTTCGTTTATCGCAGGTCTGGGTCTCCAGCACTTTATTTCTCCGCTTGAGAACAACCGGCAGAACCTTGAGAAAACCGTAGACCCACACCGCCGCACACTTGCCTTCATCACTGTCTTTGCCTATCCCGCGCTTTTCCGCATACGGGCTGCCATGAATCGCGTGTATGAGTTCAGCGCGTTCACCGACAGCCATGACGAGCGCTTTAACCTGGTCGAGAACGACACTGGTTCTCTGGTCATTCCAGAACAGGCGTTTTCTATTGTTGATAAGATTCCGTTTCTGAGGGAAGCGGGGTTCAGTCATTTTATACAGGACTTTTCCGGCCCGCCGTTGAAAAAAATTAACTATAAAGACGTGAATAACGCGACAAAAAACGCGCTTCCCCTGCCGCGTACAAGCCGCTTTAACTGGAAAGACGGCTTTTATCAGCAGGAAGAAGCGCGCCGGACACGCGAACCGAACGCTTAGGAACTGCGTAGACGCGCGGCTGCTCAGAAGCTCACGGCCTCGTATTCGTCCTCTTGCTGGGTATTAACCTCTTGCAGAGGCGGCGGCGGACTTTCTTCTTTCTTGAATTCAGGACGGAATTCCACATGCTCTGCGACAATGCTCACACGGGAATGTGTCTTTCCATCGGTTCCGTTCCATCGGTTCTGTTTAAGCCGGCCTACAACCCGCACGCCCCGGCCCTTGTGTCCGAGGTGGTAGCAGTTTTCCGCGAGCTTTGCCCAGGCTTCCACGTCAAAGAAGCCCACTTCCTTTTCCAGCCCTGAGTCTTGCTTGTAGTAGCGGTTAGACGCGAGGCTAAAAGTGCAGAGTGAGGTTCCTTTTGGTGTGGTTCGCAGAAGAGGATCCCGCACCAGATTGCCTTCGATCAAGATTGAATTGATACTGTTCATTAAAATACCTCCATGGTCGTTGATACTTCTTATAGGAATCCATATTTCGTGTTTGCTTTGATCCCGAACAAAAAAATGTCTAGCGCCAGATACTTTTTAGGTAATTGTGTATCCCGGATGCTTTTGTTAAACTAGGCTTATGTTCAATAATTTAATGAAGGCCATGTTTGGTTCTCAACATGAACGAGACCTCAAGGCGCTCTTACCTATATTGCACGCGGTTAATGAAAAGGAAGCGTGGGCAGCCGCGCTTCCGACCGAGGAATTCCCCGGCGTAACCGCCAAATTTCGGGAACGTTATGCAAAGGGCGAGAGCCTGAATGACTTATTGCCCGAAGCCTTTGCTCTGGCGCGGGAGGCGGCACGGCGAAGCCTCGGTGAACGGCCTTACGATGTGCAGGTACTGGGGTCCATTGTACTTCATCAAGGCAAAATCGCGGAATTGAAAACAGGCGAGGGCAAAACACTTATGAGTGTGGCCGCAGCCTACCTCAACGCCATTCCCGGCGAAGGTATCCATGTGGTTACTGTGAACGATTACCTGGCTGAACGGGACGCGGACTGGATGCGGCCTATTTTTAGCACTCTGGGCATAAGCGTTGGTACGATTCTGTCGGACATGGATAACGCTCGGCGCAAGGAAAACTACGCCTGCGATATAACCTACGGCACAAACAACGAGTTCGGTTTTGACTATCTGCGCGACAATATGTGCCGAGACCTCAAAAGCCGCGTTCAGCGAGGACATAACTTCTGTATCGTCGATGAGATCGACTCGATCCTCATTGATGAGGCGCGGACTCCACTCATCATAAGCGGCGCGGCAGAGGATGACACCTTCAAGTTTGCCGAAGTTGACCGGCTCCTCGGTTCGCTCCAAGAGGTACAGAAAAAGGCGGACGGAGAGTATCCTGATGAGACCCAGGGCGAAGAGGTTATCGGGGACTATAAGCTCAACGAGAAGAACAAGAACATCTCCTTCACCAACGCTGGTATGGCCAAACTCGAACAGATACTCCAAAAGCGAAACCTCATCAAAGGGTCCATTGTTGACGAGGAAAACTTCGAGTACCTACATTACTTCACGCAAGCGCTGCGGGCGCATAAGCTCTTCCATATAGATGTAGATTATGTGGTGCAGGACGGCCAGGTACAGATTGTGGACGAGTTCACCGGACGCATCCTGCATGGCCGCCGTTACTCGGATGGACTGCATCAGGCAATCGAGGCTAAGGAAAAGATACGCATTGCCCAGCGCAACCGCACGCTCGCAACCATTACCTTCCAGAACTACTTCAGGCTCTACACCAAAATCTCCGGCATGACCGGAACTGCTGATACTGAGGCAGTGGAGTTTGCCAAGATTTACAAGCTCGAAGTGGTAGTTGTTCCCACCAACCTGCCGGTAGCGCGTAACGATGAGGACGACACGGTTTACCTTAACGAAAAGGAAAAGTGGAACGCGCTTTGTGATGAGATTGCAGCAGCGCATAAGGAGGGACAGCCGATTCTGGTTGGCACGGTGTCCATCGAGAAGTCTGAGCTTATCTCGGCGCTGCTTACGCGGCGCGGGGTGCGGCACGAGGTGCTGAACGCCAAAAACCACGCCCGCGAAGCGCTCATCATCGCCGAAGCTGGTTCCAAAGGCGCGGTAACCATCGCCACAAACATGGCTGGACGCGGCACGGACATCAAGCTCGGCGGCAACCCTGAACATCGCGCCAGAAAACGCGCCGGCACTGAGGCAAGCCCTGAAAAATACGCAGAGGTATACCGCAGCGAGTATGAGAAGTGGAAGGCTGATTATGAGGAAGTAAAACGCCTGGGCGGACTTTATGTGATTGGCACCGAGCGCCATGAAAGCCGGCGTATTGATAACCAGCTGCGGGGACGTTCCGGCAGGCAGGGCGATCCTGGGCGCTCAAAATTCTTCATTTCAATGGATGATGACCTTATGCGTCTCTTTGGCGGCGATAACATCAAGAGCCTCATGACTAAGATTGGTATGACCCCAGGCGAGCCTATCTATCACCCGTGGTTGAACAAGAGCATTGAGCGGGCGCAGAAAAAGGTGGAGGAGCGCAACTTCGAGATTCGCAAACACCTGCTTGAGTATGACGATGTGCTTAATCAACAGCGAAAGTTCATCTATGAACAGCGCGACGCCATTCTTTCCGACGCGAATCTTGTTCAGCGGGTGAATGACGCCACACGAGACATGCTTATCGCAGCCCTTAACGCGTTCCGCGACACCCAACGCCGTGATCCGTCCGCCGCGCTCAAGGCGCTGCTTGAGCTGCTCAAGACTAAATTCGGCTATACCCCTTTAATTGAAAGCGCGGCTAAGGAGCAGAACACCGACCTTCTTCAACAGCGTTTCGTCGCTGACCTGGAAAAGGATATTGCCAACAAAGTAGCACTCGTGGGCGAAGACAATCTCAACATATTTATACGGATGCAGTACCTTCAGGCGGTTGACCGCAAATGGCTTGATCACCTTGAAAATATGGAAGCCTTGCGCGAAGCCGTGTACCTCCGCAGTTATGCGCAGAAGAACCCGCTTACTGAGTACAAGGTTGAGGGCTTTCAGATTTTTGACAAGATGATAGACCAGATTCGGGAAGAGATCGCGTCGCGGCTCCATCTTGTACGGATACAGCTTGCCGAAAACCGTGAACGGGAAGCCGCGCTGCGCGCGCGCTCTGTAACAACCACACAGGCCGCGAGCCACGGCAGCGTAGGCGCTTTCGCAGGCGCGGGTAGTCAAAGCGCGAAAACAGCCGTGTCCCGTTCCCAGCAGCCTGAAAATGCCACAGTGGTGCGTTCCATGCCCAAGGTGGGCCGCAACGACCCCTGTCCCTGCGGTTCAGGCAAGAAGTACAAGCATTGCCACGGCAGATAGATGTTACTGGGAGCGCTCATTGTATCCATAGGTTTATTGCTGCTCATCATCTATTTTGCCTTGTCAAAGAATTCGAGCCGTCAGATAAAGAACATTGCCATTATCGCGCTGATCATCGTCGCTCTGTCGTTGCTGGTCAGCGTGGTTGTCTATGCGCTATTCAGCCAGCCGTCTCTTGTTATCAGCGACGAGCCAGCGCAAGACCCGCTGATAGTCGAGCCGCCGAAACGTATGAGCAAGGACGAGATCATGTTGGCGCTGATCCTCGCGGGGGTGTTCATACTGCTTTTATTCATCATTGTGTATAACGCCCTGAAGGAGTTGAAGCGGCAGCAGCTTGAAGCAGAGAAACTGCTGGAAAAGCTCCCTTCCATCAAGAATAAAAGAGAAGATTAGGCGCCGTTGAGAAGCGGTTTATATTCCCTTATTTATTTTTGTTGAGCCGCCACGCTGTCCTTGACAAACATCATCTCCCGCGCTATATTATTTCGCGTGCCGCTCGTAGAGCGGCCTATCTTACAAGCAAGGGACTGTGTACATGGCATTGCTTACCCCCCCGATTGAACATCAAACCATAAAAACAGCTCCTTTTTAAGGAAATTGCTATGAAAAGCACGTATGGAAACAGCGCGGACAGAGAACGCGCTGCTATGAACAAGCCCAACTCTTCGTTTTTACGGCGAAAGGACGCTTCGACAGGGCAGATAACCCCTCTGTCCGTAAATTCTCTAACGCCCCCCCCCCCCCCCTAAAGGTTGTTTTAAGCGCTTTTATGGGTCAGGGACCGTAGTACACAAGCTATTTGCCCTCTGGGTCATGCTCCCGCTCCTTCTCTTTACCGCCTGCCCTGATCTCACTAATGAGTCGGACGC
>JAIRMT010000027.1 GCA_031258505.1 Treponema sp. | reverse complement strand
ACAGACGCTTTACGGGGGACAGACACAAGGGACAGACACAAAGGCTTACGGGGACAGAGACAGACGCTTTCAGGGGACAGACACAAGGCTTTGCAGAGACAGAGACAGACGCTTTACGGGGACAGACACAAAGGCTTACGGGGACAGAGACAGACGCTTTCAGGGGACAGAGACAAGCCTTTGCAGGGACAGAGACAGACGCTTTGCAGGGACAGACACAAGCCTTTGCAGGGACAGAGACAAGCCTTGTGAGGGACAGAGACAGACGCTTTCAGGGGACAGACACAAAGGCTTACGGGGGACAGACACAAGCCTTTGCAGGGACAGAGACAAGCCTTGTGAGGGACAGAGACAGACGCTTTGCAGGGACAGACACAAGCCTTGTGAGGGACAGAGACAGACGCTTTGCAGGGACAGATACAAGCCTTGTGAGGGGACAGACAGACGCTTTACGGGGGACAGACACAAAGGCTTACGGGGACAGACACAGACGCTTTCAGGGGACAGAGACAAGCCTTTGCAGGGACAGATACAGACGCTTTACGGGGACAGACACAAGGCTTTGCAGGGACAGAGACAGAGGCTTTGTAGGGATAGAGACAGACGCTTGGGGTACAGACACAGGCTTAGGGGATAGACATAGAGCCTTATATGCAGGGCGTTGCGGGGCAGAGCCCCGCAGAGGGGGAAGCGGAAAAGCCGTAGGCTTTGATGCGTGGGGTCGGCAACAAAGTTGCCGCGACTTCCCCCTCAATGCGCTTTTACAGACTTGACGAAGAAAGCGCCCTGGAACCTTCAGTCAGCGGCGGTATGGCTTCCAGAATCGTTTCGCTTATCTTGCAGTCGCCAGAGGTGATACCGAGCTTCCGGTCAGGCCGGTTTGCCCCGTGAAAATCACTTCCGGCTGTAATGTACATATCCAGCGAGCGCCCCAGTTCCTCAAGTCGCTTACACGTTTTTGGCGTTGCGGTAGGGTGCCATGCCTCAATACCGTCCATGCCCTGTTCTTGAAAGTCCCTGATAAGCGCGGGCAGGCTGCCCCAAGAGACATAGAGCGACATGGGGTGAGCGAGAACCGTGATTCCACCTGATTCTTTGATAAGCGCCAGCGCCCGCTGGAATTCCAGACATTCGCGAGGAACGTAAAACAGCTTTCCTTTGGCGAGGTACTTTTCAAACGCCTGCTCATGGTTTTTGACAATATGCTGATTCACCAGAAACGAAGCGAAATGAGGGCGTCCCACTGAATGACCGCCAGAGAGAGCAAGGATATCCTCGTACTGCACCTCAATGCCAGCATCCCGCATCCGTCCAATGATCGCGTGGTTACGCGCCTCACGCTTCTGAGCCAGACCCGCAACGGTTTCCATGAACGCAGGACTCGGCTTTGATACGCCCAAGCCTAGCAGATGAAACTCGCCTGGTTCCCACGAAAGCTCAATTTCAATCCCGGGTATAAACCGAATGCCTTCCTGTTTTGCCGCCTGCTCCGCTTCACTGAGTCCGGCAAGAGTGTCATGATCAGTGAGGGCAAGCGCCGTAATGCCCTGTTGCGCCGCCGCGTGAATAAGCGCCGCGGGCCTGAGACTGCCATCTGAAGCTGTTGAATGGGTGTGTAAGTCGATCACTTTATAAAAGCCAAGACTGGGAATCGAATCAAAAACCTGCACATAACAAAAACTTTCTTGCGCATTTGCAGTAAACCTCCCTGTTATCTACGTATCAAGTAGAAAACATAAATGGAGTATTGTCAAGAGTTCGTGTCGTCTAATAATTTTTCTAGCTGAAAGGGGGCGCTTGCCTAAGAACCAAGACTCAGACGAAATCGGCCACAGAAATCTTTCCGCCTGCTGTCAGGAGCCTGTTTCTTCGTACTCCTTTTTCCGCCCGGTTTATCCGCAAGAGCTATTCCTCCACCTCGTTCAACCTGTGGTTCAAAAGTACCGGCTTATACAGGGCTTTCCGTCTTAGAAGCTCTGCCTTACATTCCAAAAGCCGCTCACTCACACGGCGTCTTTCCGCACCTGCTCGTAAATCTTCCAGTATCATCCGTTCTTCCGCTCTACCTCCCAATGAGTTTCAACGATGGATAAAAGTAATTGTACAGCGGATACAGATATCGGTACAGATCCGCCAGAACGGCGCGCTTGACAGGGGTGCTGAACCGGAACTACCCGAAGGTCTTCCGCATTGTCGTTCTTATTAGGGTCGGGAGAGCGCGTCGCCTCAATATGCCGTGCAAGACAGCAGCGGAGCAGGGCTTCGTTATTGAATTCCATCCCGTTATCGTAATGCGCCTCCTTTAGACCGGTGACTTTCCGCTTGGTTTACCCTCTGTCAGCGTTTTCCGCTTACCTGCCGGACGCTCCTTCGGTCTGTCGCCGTCATTCCTGTAGTTCTCCGGCACACTTGCCAGATAGTCATGGTTCATCCCGATTACGAGCGCCAGCCAGTTCAGCATCTCCGTCCTTTCTTTCTTCCCCGCTTTCTGGTATGCTTGATAAAGGGTTTAGTTTTCAGGTGCCCTCTTTTTCAGATGGATTTTATTTTTAAGCATCATGGGGTACTAAAACAGCCTTCTGTCAAGATGCGGAACAGGTCTCTGTAGTCTGATTTCGGCTGGATTTTGGTTCAGGCAACCGTCTCATTTCGACTAGAAAAATTATTAGGTAACGCGACAGCTTGACTTGTATACATAGATATACTATTATTTTTATTATGATATATGAGTATATCATTCAAAATATTTTTTGGAGGACATCATAAGTGAACGGTAGTAATAAAATTATACCCCCCCCCCCCCCCCCTGTTATATTTATCGATAGTGTTTGTCTTGCTAGTTTCTCGTACCTTGGCGCAAAGACAGTTAATTTAAGAAAAATAATGTTAGCTCTTGGTAACATGCTTTCTACTCTATCAATATGGTTAAAAGCTATAGCTGGAAATAGTACAACTACAGCCGCGCCGTGTTGCGGTATACGAATGATCACTCAAGGAGTTGATAGCCGAACGGCGCAGAAGGAGTGGTTTGTGGGTACCGCGCTAGGCTGTATGGCATTGTTGCTCTCTGGCTGTGTATCAGAAGCAGCCACTACGCAGGCCACTCCCACTGTGGTTGTCAGTCAAAGGGTGGATGAATCGGCGTGGGGTACGGAACAGGTCGGGAATGGGCTTGTTATTACTGGTTATTCGGGTAATGATAAAGCCGTTGCGATACCGAGTAAGATAAATGGCATCCCAGTTGTTGCTATCGGGAATGGGGCATTTAGGGGCACGCAGTTAACAGCTGTAACGATCCCGAACAGTGTTACCAGCATCGGGTCTCGGGCATTCTATAACACACCATTAGCGAATGTAACGATAGGTAACGGTGTTATCACCATCGAGGATTATGCGTTTAGAGGCACACAGTTAACGAGTGTAACGCTCCCGAACAGTGTTACCAGTATCGGGGATGGAGCGTTCAGAGAAACTCAGTTAACGAGTGTAACAATCCCAAACAGCGTTACCAGCATCGGGTATACGGCATTTTATAACACACCGTTGACGAGTGTAACGATCCCGAATAGCGTTACCAGCATCGGGAATGGGGCATTTGATGCTGATGTGCTCATAAACAGGGAATAACAGAGACAGGGCAGGAGCTGTGGGTGATTACGGGTGTGATGATGCTCTTATTAAGCGTCTGACAATAGATTTATTCTTATATCAGTGATAAAGCCATCAACACCCGCACTCATACGCTTAACAAAACGACCATACTGCGCGGCTTTACAAGGTAAATGTCAGGATAGGGCAAGGGCTTCTCGGTTTTGGGGAGACAGATGTCATCCGGTGAGGGAAGGGCCGTGTCAATCGCGCGAAGCCACTTCTTATTTTCAGGCGCCTTGCAGACGTTGAAGGAAACCTGCTTTGAGCCGGCATTAAACATGATATAAAAATCATTATCGTCACGGTCAGCGAGAATGTCGGCTTTGCTGCCATCCATGCGGAGCGCCAGGCAGTCTTCAATGTCGTTCCAGTTAGGAGTGTTGCCCTTTTCATCAAACCAACTGATGTCAGGTATGGCGTTGTAGTTGTCTCGGCCAGTGTAAAATTCAGGCCGCATGAAACCGTGATGACGCAGGCGAAACGCTATGGCCTCTTTGACAAAGCGGAAAAGCCCTGCGTAGGTTTTGAGTTGCGACCAGTCATACCAGGAAATCTCGTTGTCCTGACAGTAGGCATTGTTGTTACCGTTCTGGGTACGGGCAAACTCATCGCCCCCGAGGATCATCGGCGTTCCCTGGGATATCATCATCGTGGCAATGAAATCCTTTAAGAGGCGCTCGCGGATGGTTTCTATCGCAGGATTCTGGGAATGTCCTTCAAAGCCGTTGTTTGCGCTGTTGTTATTATTGCTGCCGTCGGTATTGTTCCAGCCGTTTTCCTCATTGTGCTTAGAGGAGTAGGAGACAAGGTCTTTTAAGGTGAAACCGTCGTGGCTAGTGATGAAATTAATCGAGTGAAACGGTTTTCTGCCGTCGCGCAGGTAGAGGTCGGAACTGCCGGAAATCCGCGTGGCAAAGTGGCGCATCTGCTTGGCATCGCCTCGCCAGAAACGCCGTACGTCATCGCGATAGCGGTCATTCCACTCAGCCCAGCGTCCGCCGGGGAACCAGCCCACCTGATACGCGCCGCCAGCGTCCCAGGCTTCGGCAATGATTTTGGTGTGCCGTAGCACCGGGTCTTCGGCAATGCGTTCCAGTGTGGGTGGATTTTCAAGGAGCCTGCCGTACTGGTCGCGTCCAAGTATAGAGCCGAGATCAAAACGGAATCCGTCAACATGCATCTCCATCACCCAGTAGCGCAGGCACTCGATGATGAGGTCGCGCACCACTGGATGATTACAGTTCATGGTATTGCCACAGCCGGAGTAGTTCTTGTAGTAACGCTTGTTCTCTTCAAGCATATAATAAATTGAGTTATCAAGGCCCCGAAACGAGAAGGTCGGCCCCAGCTCATTACCTTCGGCGGTATGGTTAAACACAATGTCCAAAATCACTTCAAGACCAGCTTTGTGCAGTTCCCGTACCATCTCCTTGAACTCTCGCACCTGTCCTCCCGGACTGCGGTCTGAGGAGTAAGAACCTTTGGGGGCAAAGAAATCCACAGTTGAGTAACCCCAATAGTTACGCAGACGCTCGCCAGTGCGGGGGTTCTCGTGGAAATACTCGTTTTCGTTGAACTCCTGAATGGGCAGGAACTCAAGGCTGGTAACGCCCAGGTCTTTGAAGAAGGGTATCTTCTCAATAACGCCCCGATAGGTTCCTGGGTACGCCACACCGGAAGATGGGTGGGCGGTAAGGCCCTTGACGTGGGTCTCGTATAGTACGCTGAAACGCAGAGGATAGTTGAGCGGCGTATCCCCCTGCCAGTCAAACTCATCATCAATAACCACACAGCGCGGCGAAGTGAGGAAGTTTTCCTGAAGAGAGAACGAGAGGTCTCGCCTCGGGTCGTCAGGGTTATAACCAGTACAGGCATTGATGTCCCAGTTATCAAAGTGCGTCAGCGCCCGCGCATAGGGATCAATGAGTGCTTTATGAGGATTAAACCGAAACCCGCGTTCAGGAGCATACGGACCGTCCGCAAGGTAGAGGTACAACGCTCCGGCGTTGAGACCAGCTATATAACAATGCCACACATCACCTGTGCGATTCTTTATGGGATCAAGTTCCAGCTTTTGATACGCGCTGTTAGGAGCGTCTGATTCAAACAATAGTAGCGTGATTGAGTCAGCATTACGGGAAAACAGGGAGAAATTCACCCCATTTTCGGTTAAAACTGCGCCTGATGGAAGCGCTTTACCGGGTTCAACAATGAAGTTTCCAAAATTCATAAACTCATGGTATCATACCCTGTACATGAGCGAATAGAGTAGTTTTTTCATTGAGCGCAGCTTTAGGAACTATTTGCTAATACCAGGGTTCTGGCACATAGTGTTAAACAGATGCTCGTTCAAGTCGGTCGTTGATGGCGTTTCCCAGTCCGACGCTGGGAACGCGCTGGGCGTGAATGACGGATGCGCCGGCATGGTCAATTTTATACAGTGTCTCGAATAGCACGGCAGCGGCAGCGGCCAGATTGCCATGTTCCGAGAGTGTGTAGATGCGGTCGCGGCCCGCGTTTATGGCACAGCGGTTTAGCCAGAGGTTGCGGGTATCGCCGTCAAAAAAAAGCCAGGCTGACGCGGAATCCCAGGGCAGTTCAAGCATTTCAGCGCGGGTATGGAGCGTAAGACTGGTTCGGGGTGCGTAGTGGCTTTTAAGCTGACCTGGCGAATGGGGCTTTGTTACAGTCGACGCCGCACCCAGTTCCACCGCGCCAATAAGCGCCTCAATACGCTCCCGCGACATTCCTCCGGGGCGCAGAATACGTGGTATGTCTGACACCAATTCCAGCACGCTTGACTCAACGCCGATAGCGCAGGGACCGCCGTCAAGGATAACCGCGACCTTTTCACCGAGCTGTTCCCGCACGTGTTCAGCCCGTGTGGGGCTGAGGTAACCAAAGGGGTTGGCGCTAGGCGCGGCTATTGCGCCGCCTGCCGCGCGGATCAGCGCCAGCGCCACGTCATGCTGGGGGAAGCGCAGCGCCACTGTTGGGAGTCCGCTTGTAGCAAGCTCAGGCACAGCGCTTTGTTTCGGCAGTATGAGGGTCAGAGGCCCAGGCCAGAGCGCGTGGGCAAGCGTGTCAAAGCGGGCGCGCGCAGCCGCATTCAGCAGACTCAGGTCGGCAACCCGCTCCACACTATCAAGGCTGGCAATGTGAATGATGAGCGGGTCAAAGCGCGGGCGTTGTTTTGCCTCAAACACCTTTGCCAGCGCAAGGGCGTTAAAGGCATCAGCGCCGAGTCCATAGACCGTTTCTGTGGGAAAAGCAACTAGTTCACCGGCGCATAATGCTTCTGCGCTGGCTCGGAGTGCAGCGTCGTCAATAATCGAAAAATACCGCATGGGACTATAACCAATGACGGCGTTTGAAGAAGACGATCATGCCAATAGCAATGAGTATCATCAGACCCCAGACTATGGGGTAGGCGTAGGGGTATCCAAGTTCAGGCATATTGGTAAAATTCATGCCATAGACCCCAACGATGAAGGTCAGGGGGATAAAAATGGTTGCAATGATAGTCAGCACCTGCATAACCTTGTTCATGCGGTTAGAAATCGAGGCTAGGTGTACTTCCATCACCCCGTCTAGTAATTCGCGGAAGAGTTCCACGTTATCAAACACCTGGGTTGCGCTATCGTGTAAGTCTTTGAAAAAAGGTTCAAGTGAAGAAGCGATGAGTTCAGAATCAAGGTGCAAGATTACGTTTAAGCCTTCGCGCAGAGGCCGGATAACCCGCCTGATCTCAAGGAGCGCCTGTTTCACCCGCTGTATGTCTGCCATGAGCGTATTGTCGTTTTCGTCAAGGGCGCGTTCTTCAAAGGCTTCGATGTCATTGCCCAGGCGGTCTAGCGCTAAAAAGTATTCATCAACCACCGCATTCATGATCGCGTAGACCATGTAGGCTACGCCGGCACGCCGAATCTTCCCAACGTTGTTCATGATACGCCGTCTGATACCCTCAAACGGGTTGCCTGGGCTTTCCTGAAAGGTGATCACTGTATCGGCGGTGAGGATAAGGCTTATCTGCTCCAGAACAAGTTCCCCATTGGCTTTATCTGTCCGGTGTTCCAGGGACTTAAACGTGATGAACAGGTAGTTGTCGAATTCCTCAGCCTTGGGACGCTGCTCAACATCAAGGATATCCTCAACAGTTAAGGGGTGTATGGCGAAGGTTTCAACGATTCGGCTTATGGCGGCGGCGTCTTTCAAGCCGTTAATGTTGATCCAGGTGAGTCCAGCGCTGTTGCGGTACTCCAAGAGCTCCTCAATCGTCAGCGCCTCGCGCTGCCATGCGCCGATGGGGTCATAGCCAATGATAGAAAGTTCCATAGGCTCTCAATTTAACGGGAATGAGAAGATATGGCAAGGGATTCCACGCCTACCTCAGCCGGCTCTGAATAGCCTGGTCGTTAAGCAGCTTAAACATAGTCTCGATATGGTCCTCAAATCCCGGCGAAAGCATATACCGCATCCTTTCAGACAATATCACAAGGCTTACCGATTTTGCGCCCATGCTTCCTCATCGTCGTGTTCTGGTCATGTTCTCAGCTTCCCGATACCGCCACAACCAGCCCTCGCCAACCGAGCGGGATAGACACTCTATCCTGAGCGGGATAGACACTCTATCCTGAGCGGGATAGACACTCTATCCTGAGCGGGATAGACACTCTATCCTGAGCGGGATAGACGCTCTATCCTGAGCGGGATAGACGCTCTATCCTGAGCGGGATACGCACCGTCAACCGCTTGTCTTCTATGCCTTCCAACTCCTCGCGCAACTCTATCAGAAGGGCGCCCGTATGTTTGATGATAACAAGACCGTTTCTCCCCATCATCTCGCACTCTTTGGGCTCTCCCGAACAGGGAATTGCTATGCGTTTACCCTGCGCTCGCCTTGCTATTGAAAATTTCTCTTTGAAACCGTATCGTATTCAGGAGAACAAATCCGCGCGTCTTCAGTTTATACCCCAAAAGGCGTATAAGCCCCACTGTAGGCGCTGAATTGCGCTCAAAACAATCATACAGGAGTGTTTTTTATGAAACTGATTTTTTTAGGGCCGCCCGGAGCGGGCAAGGGTACTCTCGCCGCCAAAGCTGTGGACATCTGCAAGGTTCCACACATCAGCACCGGCGCGATCTTCCGCGAAGCCATTGCCGCAAAAACCCCGCTGGGGTTGAAGGTTAAGGCAATCATTGACGCCGGCAAGCTGGTTGACGACGACACCACCATTGCCCTGGTGCAGGAGCGCCTCGCTCAGGCTGACGTTCAAGCCGGCTACATCCTCGACGGCTTCCCCCGTACCATTCCGCAGGCAGAGGCGCTCGCCGGTTTCTCCACTGTGGACAAGGTGGTGAACTTCGACATTCCCGACAGCACCATACTGGAACGTCTGTCAGGCCGCCGCGTCTGTCGTACGTGTGGGGCTAACCACCACGTTGTGTTCAGCAAGCCAAAGCAGGATGGCGTTTGCGACGCCTGCGGCGGAGAACTCTACATCCGCGACGATGATAAACCCGAAGCCATTCAGAAGCGCCTTGAGGTTTACCGCGCCCAAACCGCGCCTCTCATTGATTTTTACCGCGAGAAGGGCGTACTGGTTGACGTTGACGCCCGCCCGGCTGTTGATGAAGTGGTCGCAAACTTTCAAAGGGCGCTTGGCGCGTAGTCGCGCTCCATGCGAGCGCGTGGATTGAAACGACGGATTTGGTCGCGCCAATGACCCGCAAAGCGCTGGACGTGTAGTCGCGCTCCTTGCGAGCGCGTGGAATAAATAAACAAACAAACTGCGATAAAAGGAAAAGGTTATGAAAGTTAAAAATATGAACCTGTTACTTGTAAACCTGTTACTGCTATGTGTGATAAGCACACCCGTTTCAGCACAGATGCTGAACTTTAAGCCGTTTACCTCGTTTCGAGTACACGAAACGAGGTACTTTGCGATCATCTTTCCAGAGTCGTCTTGGCAGACAGCGGAAAGTGTCGCTGGTTTCGCCGACCGCATATATGAGCAGGTGTCGGCGCTCCTGGGCATCAGCCTTAAACGAAAAATACCGGTAGCGATAACGCCGCATACGGACCAGTTCAACTCGTATATGCGCTCCTTGCCCTATCCCCACATCCTGCTTTTCGATACGCCGACAGACCCCAATGACTTTGCTACGTTTGAAAACGCGCTGGAAAGCGTATTCCTGCATGAGCTTACTCACGCCATTTCTCTGAGCAGCCATAGTCCCGCGATGCAGTTCTGGTACGACATCTTTGGCGGCTGGTACGACCTCACCCAGCTTACTGCGCCAAGGTTCATAGTAGAGGGCGTTGCTGTGGCCTTTGAAAGCCGCCAAAGCGGGTTTGGCCGCGCCAATGACCCGCTCATCCGGCAGACGTTGCGCCAAGCCGTCATTGATAATACGTTCCTGACGCCGTTTCAGGCGTCAGGCGTCTACGATTACCCGCCGATTGGGGCTTGGTATCAGTATGGCGGGCTGTTTTCAGCGTGGTTGATTAAAGAGCACGGCATGGAAAAGTACGCGGAACTCTGGCAGCGCATGGGTGGTGAGTACCACTTGTCATTTTTCTTCTATAATAATGGCTTTTATCATATCTTTACTAAGGTGTACGGCATAGCGTTTCTGGACGCATGGCAGAGCTTTCAGGACTCTTTGCGCCTTGACGGAGTTGCTGATAACAGCGCCGGCATCGTGCGCAGCGGCGAGGCGCTGATTTCCGCCATGGATGCGGGCGGCGGCAAGGTCTTTGCGCTGGACATCATTGCAGGCGCGCTTGTCGTCTTTGATCCAGCGACTGGACGCAGCCGTAATTCTTTGGCCATTAACACCTCAAGCTACGACCTCGATGTATCAACAGATGGAAGCCGCGCGCTGGTGTCCTCATACAGCTATACCGAAGACCTGGCCACCGCCATTGTTACTGAATACAACACCCGCAATGGCTGGGGAACTGGGCGCACATGGCGCGAGCTGTATCAGGGGCAGTATTTCCGCGACGGCGTTATTGGCCTGACTTCCTCGCGCCACCTTAATAACCTTGTCTTTCGCCCCGATAATGGCGACGAGGAAGTGCTGTTGATGGGTAACGAGAGCATCCTCCTCGCCAGCCCCTGCGTTGTAAACGACACATGGATCGCCTTTGTTGCGGCGCGTGATGGCATACGCGAACTCTGCCTGTATAACTATGATACTAAGACGACCTACACGCTCTCGTCTGGCGCTGATGACGCCAATCGCTGGCGTTATATGCGTTTCCTTCAGGCAAGCGAAGGACGCCTGCTCTTTGGTTTTAACCACGACGACCGGTTCTACAAACTCGGCGCCATAGACCTGCGCGGCCTTGGCGATGATCCAGAGTCTGGCGCTTTTAGCGTAGTGTTTAGCGCGCAAGACTTTTCCGGCGGCGTGTCAATGCCTGTGCAGCTTGGCGACGAGGTGTATTACCGCGCCGCGTTCTCGACATGGAACGCGCTGGCGCGTTACCCGGAGGCAGGCGATGCGCTGTCGGGCGTTCACGCGCCGCTCCAGTTTACGCCCTGGGAAACAACGCCGTCGCCCGCGAATACCCCCGCTGTTCGTGGAACCATGACCCTGCCGACCAAACGCTATAATCCGTTTGCCTATATGAACCCATTTCAGTATTGGCTTCCCTTCCCCCTCATGTCGCCAAGCGCGGACCTTGGAATCAGCACTGACGGCGTCGGTTTTATATCGCTGATGATGGACCCCACTGATACTAACGCCGTCGCGCTGGAAGCATACATGAACATCCGCGATCTCATGGGCGCTTTCAGTATTCAGTGGACAACACTTGGCTTTGGCTTCCCCCTGACCTTTGAGGCAAGCGACGGCATCAACAAAGCCAAAGACCTACCCTATCGCCGCACCTTTGGCGGTATACAAGCCGCGTCGTCGTGGGGGTTCAGGCTGGGCGCGACCGTGAGCCTCATTGCCAAAGACCCGCGCAACAGCTCCAATGTGTACACGTGGAGCTATGAGGAACCGATCTATACCCTCAACGCTGGTTTTGATCTTAACGGCTTGCGCCGCTTCCGCTGGCAGTTGTTCGGGAACGGCGTTTCGCTGAACACGACCGTCCGGTATACCCTGCCGCAAGAGAGCATCGGCGGTGAGGAACGCCTGAGCGTCGCCTTTGAAGCGTTCCGGCTGAAGCTGTCGCTCTATCACGCATGGAGCAGCGTCGCCAACCTTGACCTGTACGGCAGGTCGCGGAACCACGAAGACGACTATATCGGCGGTTCACTGTTTAGCGACATCGCTCCACTTGAATACCACCCAACGGAACACATTGACCGGCTTTCATGGCTTGCCGGCGGCGAAGCGGAATTCAAACTTTTTTCGCTGGACATTCAGAAAAGCCTCGGCCATTTGTATTACAACCGTCTGTACAGCACACTTGCATACCGGAACGTGTTCTACAACGCGGACGAGACCGCCTTCCCTGATGATGAAACCGCGCCGGGCATATCTCTGACACCGCCCCTGCTTCCCGCCGCTGGTTATCGCCTCGCCCAATCGCTGGTTTTGCGCCTCGGCATGACCGTATCGAGCGTCATTGTTACTACCATGCCCTTTAGTTTCACGCCTTATCTCTGGGGCGCGTGGAAAATCTCGAACCCGCAGGAGTGGCGCAGCAATCTTGAATGGGGATTCAACTTCTCGTTGATGATGTTGTAGTTTTGCATTGCCGCCATTGCGCGCCTTTTTTGCAGGTCCGGCTTTTCTTTGTCGGATTTAATTCAATCGTGAAAAGGCGTCCGCTCAAAGCATCCCATTATTAGGCGTTCTCAGGATACTGTATATCCTGAGAACGCCTGTCCCTAGCGGGATGCGCCTCCCGAATACGCCTGACAGAGTTCTCTGTTAAGAATTGACAGAAAAGTCTGTTAGCGCCGAACAGAAAAGTCTGTTAGCGCCTGACAGAAAACTCTGTTAGGACCTGACAGAAAACTCTGTCAGCGCCGAACAGAGAATCCTGTCAGCGCCGAACAGAGTTCTCTGTTAGCGCTTGACAGAAAACTCTGTTAAGAATTGACAGAGAATCCTGTCAGCGCCGAACAGAGTTCTCTGTTAGCGCTTGACAGAGTTCTCTGTTAGCGCTGAACAGAGAATCCTGTCAGCGCCGGACAGAAAACTCTGTCAAAAATTGATAGAAAATACTCAAGAAAAGAAAGAAGACATACGATAAAGTAGGCATAGGAGATTCATATCATGGAAGTTGATGAACTTGTGAAGGTATTTCACCGAATACGTGTGAGACTTTATCTAAACTACATAGCAGGTATTAAGGGTAAGTATTTTGCGCGGACGGTCAGTGAAAGAACGCTGTCGGTCAAAGAGGTCTGCGATGCGATGTTTCTGCGGGGCGGGTTTCGCGGCGACCCTACAGAGGTTGAGCAGTATATCGCGCTATTCAACCGCGAGGTGGCGCACCAGCTTTGCGACGGGTTCGCGGTAAGCACGGGGTACTACTCCATCCATCCAAGCGTTGGCGGCACGTTTGACAGTAAGCAAGAGGGAGTTTCACCCGAAAAGCATCCGATTACGTTTAGTTTCCGCGTCCTTGAGCCGCTGCACAAGCTGGTAGACGATATTGAGGTTTTTGTTGAGGGGCTGGCAGAGAGCGGGGCGTTCATCAATGAGTTCACGGATGTAACGACGGACCTGATTAACCAGAAGGCAACAGTTGGGGGCCAGTTCATCCTGACGGGCAACAAGATCAAGATTGTGGGAGACGCGCAAGACATAGGTCTCTACTTCACGACTCCGGGTACGCCGGATGTGGCGATAAAGGTTGACAAGCTCGCGTTGAATGACCCGAATAGACTCATCGGCGTTATTCCAGCGCTTCTCCCGGATAAGCCTTGGACACTGGAGGCGCATACGCAATATACTAATGGTTCGAACTTCCTCAAGGAAGTCCGCATTATCGTAAGCGAATTTACAGTAACAGTATAAACATGAAAGAGAAGGCGGGGCTTCTCACAATCGTAGAAGCGCATCAAGCGGAGCGCGTTTTCCCAAAACACGCCCCGCGCCGCGTACTTGTTCCACATACGCCTCTATATTTCAACTTTTGTTAATAGCGCCTAAACATTTACCATTAAGCTCTTGACACTTTTGCTTAACTATAGCTATATATCATTATAGATAAAAAAATATCTATATCAAAAGATTTCTATTTATTAAGGAGGGACGAATATGGATTCGACCCTGTATGAAACAGTCGAAGATGTTGCTGGGCTTGAACGCGCTCTTGCGCGGATTCGGGAAGCGCAGCGCATGTTCGCAGGCTTTAGTCAGCAGCAGGTAGACAAAATCTTCTTTGCCGCTGCCGACGCCGCTAACAAGGCGCGCATCCCGCTCGCTAAGATGGCGGTGCAGGAAACCGGTATGGGGGTGGTTGAGGATAAGGTCATCAAAAACCACTATGCGGCTGAGTACATCTACAACGCTTACCGAAACACGCAGACCTGCGGCGTCATTGAGGAAGACCCGGTGTACGGTATCAAGAAGATCGCCGAGCCTATCGGGGTGATTGCGGCAGTTATCCCCACGACTAATCCCACTTCTACGGCAATTTTCAAGGCGCTGCTTGCCCTGAAAACGCGCAACGGCATCATTTTCTCGCCGCACCCACGCGCAAAATGCTGCACCAATGAGGCCGCGCGTATTGTGCTTGAGGCGGCGGTTGCTGCAGGCGCGCCAGAAGGCATTATCGGCTGGATTGATGTGCCGAAGCTGGAACTCACCAACCTCGTAATGAAAGACGCGGACATCATTCTCGCAACAGGCGGACCCGGCATGGTGAAGGCCGCCTATTCTTCGGGCAAGCCAGCCCTGGGCGTAGGCTCTGGTAACACGCCTGCAATCATCGACGATAGCGCGGATATACTTCTCGCAGTCAGTTCAATCATCCATTCCAAAACGTTTGACAATGGTATGATCTGCGCGTCCGAGCAGTCGGTCATAGTTCTTAACGATGTATACGATAAGGTGAAGCAGGAATTCGCCTTGCGCGGGTGCTATTTTCTTTCACCTGAAGAAACCGAAAAAGTTCGTAAGACCATCATTATAAACGGGGCGCTGAACGCGAAGATTGTCGGACAAAAAGCCGCGACCATCGCTCAACTCGCCGGCGTTACCGTGCCAGACACCACCAAGATTCTCATTGGCGAAGTAGAGCGCGTTGACCTTGAGGAAGAGTTCGCCCACGAGAAGCTCTCCCCAGTGCTTGCCTTCTATCGCGCCAGTAACTTTGAGGATGCAGTAAACAAGGCTGAATCCCTCGTGAAAGACGGCGGTTACGGACATACCTCATCGGTGTATCTCAACGAGCATACCCAGCAGGCAAAACTCGCCATGTTCAATGAGCGCATGAAGACCTGCCGTATACTCGTGAATACGCCCTCTTCCCACGGCGGCATCGGCGACCTGTACAACTTCAAGCTGCCGCCTTCACTCACTCTGGGCTGCGGAACCTGGGGCGGTAACTCAGTGGGTGAAAACGTGGGGGTAAAGCATCTCATCAATATCAAAATTGTGGCGGAGCGGAGGAAAAATATGCTGTGGTTCAGAACGCCTGAAAAAATCTATATCAAAAAAGGTTGTCTGCCCGTGGCCCTTAACGAACTCAAGGATATCATGGGTAAGAAACGCGCCTTCATCGTTACAGATACCTTCCTTTATAAGAATGGCTATACCAAAGCTATCTCAGACAAACTGGACGAATTGGGCATAGTTTACTCGGTATTCTTCAACGTAGCGCCTGATCCCACGCTGGCTTGCGCGCGTGAAGGCGCCGCGCTTATGACCCAGTTTCAGCCTGACGTGATTATTGCGCTCGGCGGCGGTTCGGCTATGGATGCGGGCAAGATTATGTGGGTACTCTACGAACACCCCGAAGCCAACTTCGAGGACATGGCCATGCGCTTTGTAGACATCAGGAAGCGCGTCTACACGTTCCCCAAGATGGGCGAAAAAGCCTACTTCATCGCCATCCCCACCTCAGCTGGTACTGGAAGCGAAGTTACGCCTTTTGCCGTTATCACCGATGAAAAGACCGGCATCAAGTACCCGCTTGCCGACTATGAACTCTTGCCTGATATGGCAATCGTTGACGCAGACCTCATGATGAACGCGCCCAAAGGCTTGACGAGTGCTTCTGGCATTGACGCCCTTACCCATGCGCTTGAAGCCTATGCCTCAATGCTGGCAACGGATTACACTGACAGCTTGGCTTTACGCGCCATGCGCCTTATTTTCGACTACCTTCCGGCAGCATACAACAACGGTCCGAATGATCCCATTGCCCGCGAGAAAATGGCGGATGCGGCAACCATTGCGGGCATGGCTTTTGCCAATGCCTTCCTCGGTGTTTGTCACTCCATGGCGCATAAACTTGGCGCGTTCCACCACATTCCGCATGGCATTGCCAATGCGCTCCTGATTAGCGAGGTGCTTCGCTTCAACGCCTGTGAAGTTCCACCCAAAATGGGAACCTTTCCTCAGTACGACCACCCGCACACCCTGCGTCGCTATGCTGAAGTCGCTGAGTTTCTGGGTCTCAAGGGCAAGGACGACAAAGAAAAACTGGAATTGCTCATCAAGGCTGTTGAAAAGCTCAAAGACGCGATAGGTATCAAGAAAACCATCAAGGACTATGGCATTGACGAGCAGAACTTCCTTGAACGCCTTGATGATATGAGCGAGAAGGCTTTTGACGATCAATGTACTGGCGCAAATCCCCGTTACCCCTTGATCGCTGAAATCAAACAGATGTATCTCAATGCCTACTATGGCAGAGATAGTGAAGCGGCAACGAAGTTGTCGCAAGGAGCGGCTGTATGAGTTACAACCTTACCAATCTCATCGCGGACAGACCAAACAAAAAAATCTACCGTGATGGCGACAAGACTATAAAAATCTTCAACGAAGATTTTTCAGCAGCCAATGTGCTAAACGAGGCGCTGAACCTCGCGTATGTCGGCGAGACCGGCCTAGCTGTCCCGCACCTGATTGAAGTAACCAAAATCAACGGCAAATGGACGCTTGTCGTTGAGTACATTGAGGGAACAACGCTTGATGAGCTTATGAAGCAGAACCCCGATAAAATCACTGAATACATGGAGCGTTTTGTTGAGATTCAGGTTAATATGCACCGCTTATCAGCTCCCGGTCTGAAACGCCACAAAGAGAAGATGCACATCAAGATACGCCAGAGCGGTCTTGACGCGACTCAGCGTTATGAACTGCACACACGCCTTGACAGCCTCCCTGACCTTGACCACCTCTGCCATGGCGACTTCAATCCCAGCAACATCGTGATCACGGACAAGGACGAGGCGTACATCATTGATTGGGCGCACGCCACCCAGGGCGATCCGGCGGTGGGCGCGGCGCGTACCTTCCTGCTTTTCACCCTCAAAGGCCGCGACGATCTTGCCAACCAGTACCTCACCCTGTTCTGCAAGAAGACTGACACCGCTCGCCAGCATGTGGAGAAGTGGATACCAATAGTGTCTGCTTCCCAACTCGTGAAGGGCAAACCAGAAGA
>JAIRMT010000151.1 GCA_031258505.1 Treponema sp. | reverse complement strand
CATTCACGCCGCGCATAACTCCATCAGTCTGCAAGAGCCATTTCACGGCGGATCATGTCATTGATCAGTTCCGCCGGAGTTTTTTTTGTTGCCAACATCCTTGCCTTGAGGTATTCGGCAGAAAATGGGTCAAGCACAACCAGCGTATCACGATGTTTAATAAACGGCCCTTGCACATTGGAGTTTGTTTTTGGCGTAGTTCTAGTCAATAACTCGTCAAGGGCATCCGCTTCTTCATCAGTCAAAATAGGCATAATAACCTCGTTCCGTTAACTTGCGCAGAAATTCCTTCCTGCATTTCATAGCATGAAAGATATTGGCAATATCTTCATCCACCAGATTATACATCACTTCAATCAAATTTCTGTGCATGTCAAAACCAATAAGCAAATATTTGTTGTCAAACCCTTCTATGATCTCATCCAGCAGGGCAGTTGCCATTGCCGCCTCTACGTCCATTTCAGTAACACCGTGTTTGAACGCCGCCGGATTGAATACAAGGGTCATAATCCTAGTATAACGCGCTCGGAAGGAAAACGAAAGTCCGCGCTCCAAGGGGCTTTAGGAAGCGCAGAGTCGACCGCCGCCGCCGACATAGTCAGGCCCATCCGGTTAAAAAGGGCTTCGGCCTGTTCCTTGAGCGAATCGTCAAGTCTGATATTCAACTGTGCCATACTATTACCTCTTGTTATGCAACATATAGCATATTCCGTATGTTGTCAAACGGTAACGCAGGGATGTCTGAAACCATTTGAACCTTTACCCAACAAGTTGGCGGGGCCAGTTACTACGGCATATATGCCGCCGCAACTGGACAGGAAAGCGCGGAGACGCCGGGTACTGTTTACGCCCACGTACCGCCGCCTTCGGGAAATCGGAGACGGCGGTTTTTTGCGGTAAGGGGCAACAGACACGTCTTTATCCAAAACTTCGTGTCCGAGGCCTCCCGGCGCTAGAAAAATGATTTCAAGCACGCTGACAAAAGAATCAAAAGTGTGCTTGACAGCATAATGCGATTGAGCAGTTTCATATTTTCAGAAACACCGGCATATAAGGGCGCGGTCTGCAACCTGCCGCGTAAGCGGCATGAGCCGCCACAAGGCACATCAGGCGCGTCCGCACTGTTTACAAAACCACGTCAAAAAGGCGTAGGTCTCCCACACTGACCCAGTATTCCCGCGGCTTCCGGTTTGCACATTTCCGCAGGTCAAACGTAACGAGGTAGCCCTGTTTTGCCCCCTTGCTCCGCAGGTAGTCAGCAACTTGCTCGTAAGCCGCCTCATGCGCCGCCTCGCCATGCCATAGCTTCAGCTCAATGATGAACTGCTCGTGATTGTAATCGGCGCAGGTCGGCAAGCTGGCTTTCAAGGTGATAGAAGCCTTCGCCATTGAGCAAGGGCGCGAGATACGACAGGAAGAGCATCTTGCCCTACCGCTCCAGAAACGCAAGGTCGTCCTCATTGAAGAGTTCGCGGTAGTGCCGGGCGAACTTCCGCAGACAAAGTTCCATGTCAAAGCGGCCATCCCGCGCCACATCCTGTTTCAGAACGCCGCTGATGCGCTTCTTCCCCTCGCGGGCGTCTTTGGTAACCATGTACTTACTTATGATTATCTCGAAAATCCTGTTATGAATGACGACCTGTTTATCATCCAACCGTTTGAGGAAGCAGAACATCAATGCGCGGTTTACCACCGGGTCTTGAATGGAGTTGAGCTTCTTCTCTCCAACGATGAGCAGTTCGTAGATGAACTGATACAGATCGTTGTATATTTCAAGGTTCTTAATCATGTCGTCAAAGAGCGTGTTCTGCTCGCTCAAGACCATCATGACCGCAGCCTGTACCCCGTTCATGGTCCAGTCTTTGTCTAACTTTTCGTCAATGAGCTGGCAGAGGCGGGACACGAGGAAGGGATAGCCGCCAGAGTAAGCGTATATCTCCCGCGCTATGGCGGCAATGTCCATGGGCGTATGCTGTTCCTCCACATACTCGCTTAACATTGAGGCTATGTCGTCTGGGTTGAAGGCCATATCCACCTCGTAATTCGCCGCGATGTTCCACGGGGAATTGTATACCACGCCTTCGCTGGGCTGCGGCGTATACATTCCCTGTTGAATCATCTTGAACTTGACGTTCTTGATGTCATGCACCCCAGCCAGAATCACGCTGTGAAAACTGAAGTCCCGGCCCGCCTTTTGCCGCAGGTACTTGTCGCGGAGCATACCCAAAAAATTGATAAAGGTATAATAGTCGCTTGACCTGTCCACTTCATCGATCATAAGGACGATGTACTTGCCTTCACAGAGCTTGGTGATATGCTCATCTAAAGCGTCAAAATCAGTTACCGTCTCATCCAACCAGCGGTCGATGTAGTCCGTGTCTCCTTTTATTGATGAAAACCGCAGAGCCTTCTTCATACGTCGGAGAAACGCGAGACAAAACGCCGGTTCAGTTTCAAAGTTTGCGCCCCTGCCTTCAAAGCTCATCAGCGCGCAAACGTACTCGCCGGACAGCCGCTTTTCCAGTTCGTTCAGGGTGGTTGTCTTACCGTACTGCCGCCCTCGGTTGATGGTGAAGTAGTCCCCTTTGTCCACCATCTCCTTGATCTGTTCCAGCCGTCCGCGTAGGTCAACCATGTAGTCCTGCTCCGGCACGCATAAGCCGGTCGTGTTAAAGCGTTTCATCATTATACTCCTAAACCAAAAGAGTCCCGTAGCGATACGGGACTCCATTTAGCGCATTCAGCTTAATGCTTACACATTCAGGCGCTGTTCAATCGCGTCAAGCTGGGCATGCAGCTCTTTGGGGAGCTTGTCGCCAAACTTGGGATAGTGGTTCTTACGCACGTCGGCGATTTCCTTTTTCCAGCCCTCCACGTCAACCTTGAGCAACTCGGCCATATCCGCCTCGCTAACACCGTCCGGGCGCTCAATGGCGTCGGCAGTCGGCAGAATACCGATAGGCGTGTCAACGCTCTTGCCCTTGCCATCGCAACGGTCGAAAATCCACGCAAGCACGCGAGAGTTCTCGCCATAGCCCGGCCATATAAACTTGTCCTCGCTGTTCTTGCGGAACCAGTTCACGAAGAAAATCTTCGGCAACTTGGACTCGTCATGGGTGGTGCCAATGGTGAGCCAGTGCTTGAAGTAGTCGCCCATGTGATAGCCGCAGAAGGGGAGCATAGCAAACGGGTCGCGGCGAACCTGGCCGACCTGATCCGAGATGATCGCGGCGGTAACTTCCGAGCCAACGATTGACCCCATGAACACGCCGTGTTCCCAGTCCTTGGCCTGATTCACGAGCGGGACAGTCTTGGGGCGACGTCCGCCAAAGAGGAATGCGCTGATAGGAACGCCTTTGGGGTCTTCCCATTCCTTAGCAATACAGGGGCATTGTCTCGCAGGCGCGGTGAAGCGGGCGTTGGGGTGCGCGATTTCCTCACCCTTGGGACTCTTGTCCTTCTGGGGAGCAGGCCGCTTGTTGCCCTTCCAGTCGATGATCTCTTTGCCCGGGGCGCCGTGGCCGATCATCTCCCACCATATATCGCCATCTTCGGTAAGACCGCAGTTGGTGAAGATGGAGTTCTTCTCACAAGCCCGCATCGCATTGTAGTTGGACTCGTCGTTCGTGCCGGGCGCCACGCCAAAGAAGCCGGCTTCCGGGTTGATGGCGTAGAGACGGCCGTCAGCGCCGAACTTCATCCACGCGATGTCGTCGCCGACTGTTTCAACGGTCCATCCGGGAAGCGTGGGGATGAGCATGGCCAGGTTGGTCTTGCCACAGGCCGACGGAAACGCGCCAGTAACGTACTTCACTTCGCCCTTGGGGTTGGTGAGCTTGAGGATGAGCATGTGTTCGGCGAGCCAGCCTTCATCACGCGCCAGCACGGACGCGATGCGGAGCGCCAGACATTTCTTGCCCAGAAGCGCGTTGCCGCCGTAACCTGATCCGTAAGACCAAATTTCCCGTGTCTCAGGGAAGTGGGAAATATACTTCTTCTCCATAGGAGCGCATGGCCACTTGCCGTTGTCTATCTCTTTGAAAGAGCGCTTCCCCTCGCGGGAATCAAGGGTGATGGAATCCAACGGTTTGCCAACCGAGTGGAAACAGGGAACGTATACGCCATCCTCGCCCAGCACATCCAGCACCTTGGTACCAACCCGCGTCATAATGTGCATATTTGCCACAACATACGCGGAATCAGTAATTTGAACGCCAATCTTGGCAATGTCTGAGCCGACCGGACCCATGGAGAAGGGAATCACATACATAGTACGCCCCTTCATGCTGCCCTTATACAGGGCGCTCATGGTCTTTTTCAGTTCAGCAGGAGGCGTCCAGTGATTCGTGGGACCAGCGTCCGATTCTTTCTCCGAGGCAATAAACGTGCGGTTTTCAACTCGCGCCACATCCGACGGATCCGAGCGATACAGTACACACCCAGGCTTTTTCTCAGGATTGAGCGGCGTGGCAAGCCCGGCGTCAATCGTAATCTTGATCATCCGGTCATACTCAGCCTCTGTTCCATCACAAACCTCAACTGCGTCGGGTCCCATAAGCGCAACCGCTTCCTCAACCCACTTCTTCAAACCAGCGTGTTTCAAATCTTCTAGTTTCATACAAAACTCCTTGCTATATATAAATCTTTATCAATAAATACTAACAGCAAGGAAGCATCATAGCAAGCACTCGGCGGGATAAACGCATAGAAATCAGCCGGTTCGTGAAAGCAGGGCTTAGAGCGTCTCTTAAGCGTAGTTAAGAGCGTCTCTAAGCTATGGCTTAGAGCATCTCTAAGGGAAGGCTTAGAGCATCTCTTAAGCGTAGTTAAGAGCGTCCGTAGTTAAGAGCGTCTCTAAGGGATGGCTTAGAGCGTCTCTAAGGCAGGAGGCTCTGAATAGTTTGGTCGTTAAGCAGCTTGAACATGGTCTGGATATGCTCCTCAAATCCCAGCGAAAGCGTATACCGCATCTCTTATCAAAGAGTACCGCATCTCATCCCTTTCACGGTTATCATAATAGGATTGTACCATTGACAATATCGCCAGAGCCGCCTGTTTTAGCGTTTGCAGATTTTGTGGCTCACGCTTCCTCATCGTTGTATGCTGGTCGTCTTGAAACGCGTCTATAGCTGCATGGAGGATGCCTGGGGAATTTCTATGCGTTTATCCTGTATCCATTGTGTCTGACATTCTATTTCCGATATTATTAAGTATGAACAGTATCGCGGATGACTACCAACAAAAACTTGCCGAAGCTCTTGACGCCCAGCTCCTGTGGCTTAAAACTTCTGAACTGCCTAAATTAAAGGAAGAAGTTCACTCTTTTCAGACCGCATTCTCTACATTGTACGCTTACTTTCTCAGGAAAGGCACCGTAACTGAAGACCCGTATAAACTCGAAGACAAGGCTGGGGAGATTCAGATACCGGAAACCGGAGCGTTTTCTGAATCTGAAAAACAAGAGCAGCTCAGTATCAGACTGGCGAGCTACGATAGGCAGCTTGAGCGACTGGTGAATTCGTACCAGTTCAACATAGAGCTTTTTACGCTTGAACGGGTTCGGCGTATACGGAATCTCATAAGCTACATTAACTGGGCGCATCTTTCGATTGACGCTGAGGATATCAATACCCGCACAGTCGCTGGCTTAGTGTTCACGGCGCGGCTTACCGGAGACCATACCACCCAAAGCGTTATCAACGGAACCCTCAGCAGCCTGATGGAAATGACCATTTCCATCAACAAGTACCTAAACATCATACAGAAGTATAACCGAGAGGTGTACAAACTCGAACTGCGGCGATCCATACTGGCAGGCATGAAAGAAACCCCAACGCTGAATCTGATAAAACAGAAAGCCGAGAAAGCTATGCCCAAAAGTCTATTTTACCCGGAACTCGTGGAAGAAGTCTTGAAGGAAGATTATTCCCTGGGAGGAAGCGCTGCGCGGGCAGCGGTGCTGGAGAAACTCAAGATTATTCCTGAAGAAAAGCCAAAGCCGCCCAAAGAAATAGTTGTGAAAACTTTTTTGCTTGATGGGGTTCAGGCGATTGGAAGTATTGCCATGACCTTAAGTGAAATCTGGCTTAAATTTGAGGAGAACCAAAAGGTTCTTGAGAATCAGAAGAGCAGCGTGAAGGAAAAGTTAGTACGGTTTTTCGCGCGGATATTCAATCTGAAGCGAGGAAATGACCAGAACATCTATGAGATTAAATATCTTGATAGTGATAGCGGACTTCTGGTCCATGAACAGGTGAATTTCCATGACTTCATGCTTGATTTGGAGGCCAGCGCCAAGAACTGCTCGTCAATAGTACGTAGCGCGGGGACACAGATCGAACCCGATCTTCTTGAAACGCTTGATCGGCATATCCGAGACCTGCAGAAGCGTTACAAAACCCTCGCAGGTCTGGATGAATATTTTAAGTCCCAGATTAAGGTCGATGCTCATAACCGCGTGAAGGGCATAAAACCAGAACTATCAACTATCAAGAATGCGCTGATCAAAGCAGACGAGCAGCGTTCAGAATATCTTAGCAATAAGGGAAAAGGCGGTCAGTTCAAATCAGGGGTTCGACACTAAGTGAGGCGCGATCGTGTGGACCTGTCTTGCGCGACAGCTCCAATGCGTCTTAAACTTGTTCATCAATAAAGACACGACAATACACAGCGTCTTATTTATGGAGGCAGATACATGACAACAGGTAATTTCAGGCCACGGGGCTTAATGGTGGCGCTCATGGCGGCGTCTCTTTCCTGCAAGATACTGGGAGCGCAGGAGAGCGAAGAGCCTAAGTTCACTACACCACCGCGTCCCCGCGCAAGCGTGCGCGATGAGCTTACAATAAGTTTTTCATCAGGGAATATGGAACTTGACATCCGCAAGGCATATCTTGCTGATGAAGCCCAGCTTTTTACGGCGCTCTACGAAGGGCTTTTTTCCTATCATCCCTCTACCATGTCGCCCGTGCCAGCGCTGGCTGCCGACTGGGAGGTGTCAGAGGATAAGAAACAGTGGACATTCACAATCCGCAGCGACGCCAAATACTGGAACGGCGATCCGGTTACGGCTGAGGATTTCCGCGCAGCTTGGATATCCCAGCTCAGTCCAGCGCGTGAGTCGCCCTATTCCTCCCTCTTTGACATTATCGTGGGCGCGCGGAACTACCGGCTTGGCCGCCAGCGCGATGCCGCCAGGGTTGGCATTGAAGCGCCGGACTCACAGACCCTGATTGTACGCCTGACAGCTCCGGCCTCGTTCTTCCCCAGTATGCTCTGCCATCACTCGTTTAGTCCTATTCATCCGTCCATGCTCGATAAGAAGGACTGGAGTAGAGAGCCGCCCATTTCCAATGGCCCATTCAGGATACAGGAACAGGATAGCTCCCGTATTGTTATGCTTAAGAACGCGCAGTATTGGGATGCTGCAAATGTGGCGCTGAAAAAGCTCACCGCGCGTTTCACCAAAGACGCTGATGAGGCGTCATTACTATGGAATAGCGGCGAAGTTCGCTGGATCATAGGCGACGTAAACCTTGACACACTCATTGATTCGAGTGGTATTTCGTTCAATGCCATGTTTGCCACGCATTATTACTTCTTCCGTTCAGCCAACGCTCCTTGGAACGATTACCGCGTCCGGCGCGCACTGAGCCTTGCCCTGCCCTGGGAAGAAATCCGTTCTATATATGCCCTTCCCGCAGACACGCTTGTTTACCCTATTTCAGGTTATCCAGAAGTCAACGGCCTTGATACCACTGATCCTGAAGAATCAGTCCGGCTTCTGATTGAGGCAGGTTTTCCCCAGGGACTGGGGCTGCCTGAACTCGTGATTAAGATTACGCCGTCGCAGGATGCGGAGCGTATCGCAGGGCTTATGACAAGCGCATGGGCAGCGCTCGGTGTGAAGACGCGGGTGCAGGTCGTATCCTATAACCAGTATTTTGATGCCGTCAAGCAGAACGACTATACCATTGCTTTTTCAACTTGGATTGGAGACTTTCCCGACCCGTATACCTTTTTACAGATGTGGCGCCGAGATTCCAACCTGAACGATGCGAAGTACAATGATGCTGACTATGAAAAGCTGATGGAAAAAGCCATGAACGAGGAAGGAGAGCAGCGCCTGCAAACTCTTGCCCAGGCGGAAGAGCTACTGCTTGACCGGGGCGTGGTTCTGCCTATCTACTATTATCCGGCGCTCAATATCGTTGATACCGACGAGCTGAACGGTTGGTATCCCAACGCGCTTGACATTCACCCCTTCAAGTACCTTGCCTTCAGGAGCCTTCGTCCCCTGCCCGGCGTGGCTATGCTTCCCCGATGAACAATGCTGTTATCGGAGCTTTGAGCGCGGCGGAACTTTCGCCGCTCTTGAAGCTCTACTTCTGGGAAATCGACCTCATTAAAGCTATCCAGACTATAAAAAGCCCAATGCTCACCGCTCTTATGAAAGCGATCACCGCGCTAGGTACTGAAATGTTTTACCTGCCGATATTGCTTTGCCTGTTCTGGTGTATTGATGAAAAGAAAGGCATACGCTGTGTACTCCTGTTCCTCTTATCAGCAGCGCTCAATCTCATTATGAAAGACCTGCTGAAACAGCCGCGCCCTTTTAACTTTGAGCCGGCGCTTGGGCTGGCGTTTGAGTCAAGCTACGGGATTCCCTCCGGCCATGCCCAGCTTTCCCTCACCTTCTGGGGCTTTCTGGCAAGCTGGCTAACAGCGGAAACAAATGTCCGTTTCGCGCGACGGCGCTGGCTTGTGTGGATATGCGCCATTGGCATTATACTTCTCATTGCGTTCACCCGACTGTATCTAGGCGTTCACTTTCCCACAGACATACTGGCTGGCTGGCTTTTGGGTATGCTTGTGCTGATACTGTATCGCGTTCTGGAACCGCGCATAAGCAGCTTGCTTGAGCGTGGCGGAACCCGCGCCCGCACGATCAGCGCTGCTGCGCTTGCCCTGCTGATGAATATGCTCGGCGTGGATGTGATGCTCGGCGGCGCCATGCTTGGCTTGAGCGTTGGTTACAGCCTGTGTTTGAAATACGCGCCGTTCAGCGCCCGCGCTGTTGGACAAAAGTCGCGTTATGCGGTACTTACTTCACGTTATCTGCTCGGCTTGATTATCACGGCTGCTATTGTCCTGTTTCTGCGCCTTGTCCTGCCAGGTGAACACACCCTGTTCGTCGCAATCCCTCTGTGGGGTCTGGGTTCGCCCTATACCAGGCTGGCTGAGTTCCTGCTTGCCGGCGCTCTTGGCTTATGGGCTGGTTTGGGCGCGCCCTGGTGCTTTCTGCGTACCGGCCTTGTCCAGGTCAGCGACGAAGAGCCACAGCACGATGTGCCGCGATGAAGCGTATCAATGACAGCGCCAATACTGGCGGCGGCGCTATTCATGACGCAAGCTATGGCGACAGCGCGCCTATCGCGGCATTGGCAACACCGCTTGCCGAAACCGCCCTCGCGCTCATCAGAAGCTCCGGTAAAGACGCCCTCACCCTTTTATCCACAGTTTTCTCCCGTCCAAAACAGCTCCTTACCACCCAAGGAAACAGCATTATACATGGCTGGATAGTCGATAGTAAGGGTCAGCGGATCGACGAAACGCTCGTTTCGGTATACCATGCCCCGCGCAGTTACACTGGCGAAGATGGCGCGGATATTTCCTGCCATGGTGGGATTGCCACAGTACGCTCCATACTGCATGTTCTGCATGACGCGGGTTTTCGTGAAGCGCTGCCCGGAGAGTTCACCTTCCGGGCATTCATGAATGGCAAGCTGGACCTCACCCGCGCCGAGTCGGTGATGGAACTAGTTTCCGCAAAAACCGAACGCGCGCGGGAACACGCCGTGAACCGGCTGGCTGGCGGTCTGGAACGGGAAATCCATGACGTTAAACGCCTGCTTGTGCAGGTTCTCGCCGGAACTGAGTTGTTGTTGGACTACTCGGAGGACGAAGGCGGCGCTGAGGAAGGCGCGGGACTGCCGGATCGCCCGCTTGCCGAGGAAGCCTTGTCGCGTATGCGTACGCTTGCCGCCTCCTATCGCATGGAAAAGCTCTATCACGATGGGGCGCTCGTGGTTATTGCCGGACGCCCCAACGCAGGCAAATCAAGCCTCTTCAATATGCTTATTAAAGAAGAACGTTCCATTGTTACCGATGTACCTGGCACTACGCGAGACTGGGTAGAATCATTCATCTCAATTAAAAACATTCCAATACGTCTTGTTGACACAGCCGGCTTGCACGCCTCGTTTGACCCGGTTGAACAGCTCGGCATAGAACGCAGTCTAAGTCTGCTTGCCGCCGCTGACCTCATCATCTACGTCATCGACAGCGTAGCTGGTCTCAGTGCTGAAGACGCCGCCTTTCTACGCAATCATGCCAGTCGCCCGCTTATCGCCGTGTGGAACAAGGCTGACCGCGTCCCATCCGCCCCTGACGGCTATATTGCCAGCAGCGCTAAAACTGGCGCGGGTCTCAACCCGCTCTGCGCCGCCATAGCCGCCACTCTGTCCTTGCCTGTCAACGCTGCTCAGGTAAAAACCATCGGTATAGCCACAGAACGACAGAAAGCCTGTATTGATGCCGCTCTTGCCGCGTTGGAAGAAGCGCTCTCCCTCGCTGACCAGCAAAAGCCTCTGGACATCATCGCCCCGCTTTTTCGGGACGCGGTGAACGCCCTGGGCGAACTCACCGGCGAGGTATCCACTGCCGACATACTGGACGTGATGTTCAGCCGTTTTTGTGTAGGGAAATAGCCTACAAGCCAAAGTACCGATACCATTCGGCACCGTACCATCTTGCCTGAGCCACACTTTTGCAGCATTAGATGATGGCCTCCCTTTACAGATATGAATGTGTACCGGTTCCAGTCTACCGCTGCTTTCTTCATTTGACCAAAAGAAAAAGCATAGTCCCAAAAAATCCATGAGAGCTTTAGGCATTGATACCGCCGCCTTTTTGTGCATAATCCCATATCAGCAGCGCGTTACACCTCATGTAATCTCTCATATCGAAAAGTTCATCTTCGCTAAAACCAGATGTTTTGGTAAATATACATTCCGGCAGCACACCCTCCGCAAAATCAAAACCATTATCCCGCGCCCGCTCAAACCTAAGCATGACTTTATGCGAATAGTTTTCAAACAACATATCTGAATGGGTAAGCACCGTATCGTGAACCGTTGAATAGTAGTGTTTCATTGACGACTCCTGATATGAGTATATACGAAGAAGCTGACATTGTCTCATGTTACAAACACGGGTCAAGTGCGGCTGGGCTGGTGGTGATACGCCCTTATCACTGGTCTAAACTTGACCCACAAGTTTTCCCCTTGATATGTGCTAAGTAGCTGCCTCATACGTGGGCGAGTAGGTGCCTCATACGTGGGCGAGTAGGTGTCTCACACGCGGGCGAGTAGGTGTCTCACACGCGGGCGAGTAGGTGCCTCACACGCGGGCGAGTGTGTGTCTCACACGCGGACGAGTGTGTGTCTCACACGCGGACGAGTAGGTGTCTCACACGCGGGCGAGTAGGTGTCTCACACGCGGGCGAGTGTGTGTCTCACACGTGGGCGAGTGTGTGTCTCACACGCGGGCGAGTGTGTGTCTCACACGTGGGCGAGTGTGTGTCTCACACGCGGGCGAGTGTATGTCTCACACGCGGGCGAGTAGGTGCCTCTATAACGGATGAGACTATGTGTGAGAGACACCTAGTCTTGTGTACACGTTTTCAATATGCTACACTGTTTTTGTCCAAGAAGGACACAGCAATCGGAGGTAACCATGCAATACGTTGAATTTGGGAAAACTGGCGCTAAGGTTTCCCGTCTGGGCTTTGGCTGTATGCGACTGCCCAGCTATGAGAAAGACGGTAAAACGATCTTTGATGAGGACAAGAGCATCGCCATGATGCAGCGAGCCTACGCCGCAGGCGTAAACTACTATGACACGGCTCCATACTACTGCGATCAGCAGAGCGAGGTCATCCTGGGCAAGGCGGTGAAGGACTTCAGGGGTAACGTCTACATCTCGACCAAAAACCCCATCCAGAATAAGTCCGGCGATGATTACGAGAAGCGGCTGGAGAATTCTCTGAAACGACTCGGTACGGACTACATCGACTTCTACCACTTCTGGGGCATCAGCTACGACGCTTTTATTAACAGCGTTTGCGCGCCTGACGGCCCCCTTGACCGCGCGCGTAAGCTCAAAGAGCAGGGGCTGATTAAGCACATCTCCTTCTCTTTCCATGACCGTGAGGCAGGCAGCGCCGAGGGCGAGAAACTGATCGAGATTCTTAAGCGCGGCGAGGGTGTGCTCGAGTCCGTGCTTTGCCAGTATAACTTTCTGGACCAGAACAAGGGGCCAGGACTTGAGTACGCGCATAAGCATGGGCTGGGAACCGTGGTTATGGGACCAGTGGGCGGCGGTAGGCTTGGCGCGCCATCAGAGGTCATACAGAAACTTTTGCCCGTCAAGTCGCAAAGTTCAGCCGAAGTCGCGCTCCGTTTCGTATTCAGTAACCCTAACATCAATATCGCCCTGTCCGGCATGAGTAACATAGAACAAGTAGAGGAAAACATCGCCATCGCCAATAACACTGGTCCACTTAGTGAGGAGGAACTGGGACATCTGTCCGCCATGATAAGTGAAAATGAGCGGCTCATGGGCCTCTACTGCACGGGCTGTAAGTATTGCCTGCCCTGTCCCAAGAACGTGAATATACCGGAGATTTTTACGCTGATGAACTATCACCGTGTATATAAGCTCACCGACTACGCCAGGCAGAACTATGCGCAGATCGGTAGGGTCGAGTGGCGCAAGTATGAGAATGCCGCTGCCTGTGTTGAGTGTGGCGCGTGTGAGAAGAAGTGTCCGCAAAGCCTCCCCATCAGACAACAGCTTAAAGAAACCCATCAAACGCTATGCTAGTATCTAGTATTAGTTCCTATGAACTAGATACTACTAAACTATATGAAAAACTTACTTGTTAAAACATGGTTTGAATTGCGGGGGAATCCCCGCGCTTGTGTATGGACAGAGCCGCTCTGGGGCTTGTCAATGAATCTCTGCCTGCCTTACGCCTCGGTCTATATGATCGCGGTTGGGCTGAAGGACGTCGAGCTTGGCTTCATTGCCACAGTGTATATGCTGTCCCAAGTGGTCTTTGCCTTTCTGAGCGGGCCTATCACTGACAAGCTGGGACGCCGGAAAACCACTGCCATCTTTGACTTTCTGGCGTGGTGCATCCCCTGTCTCATCTGGACACGGGCGGAGGGCTTCTGGTTCTTCTTTGTAGCGGCGCTGTTCAATGGCGCGATGAAAGTACCTACGAACTCATGGGACTGTCTGCTGGTGGAAGACGCCGAGAAGAGTATGATTACGCGCATCTACTCGCTGATCATCGTCTGCGGGCAGCTATCAGCGTTCTTCGCGCCAATCTCTTCTGTATTGGTGTCGCGTTTGACGCTGGTTCCAGCGATTCGTATTCTCTACATCAACGCCTTTATCGTAATGAGTACCAAGATCATCGTGCTGTACCGTTGTTCACGGGAAACGAGAACCGGCCTTACCCGTATGCAGGAAACCAGGGGCAAGAGCATAGCGTCGCTACTCGGCGGTTATGGCGGCGTGTTGAAGATCATGGCCGCGTCTCCCGGCACGATCTTCTCTCTGCTTATTGCGGCTTTGGTCGGCGCGGTGGGCATGATTAACACAACGTTCTGGCAGGTCATTGTCAGCAAGAAACTGCTGGTGTCAGACACGCTGCTGCCCTTGTTCCCCATGTTCCGCTCAGTGATCGCGCTGGTCTTCTTCTTCACGGTGATTCCCCGTTTGACGACGCGGGCAACCTTGAAGATGCCGCTCCTCGTGGGCTTTGGCGCTTATGTGATTGGACAGTCAATACTGATCCTCACCCCGCCGGAGCCGCCCGCGCTGATGTACCCGCTGCTCTGCGTGTCGCTCATCTTTGACGGCTTTGGCGCAGGCATACTCGCTATGCTGGCTGAATCGCTGGTCGCGCTCCATGTGAACGCAGCCGAGCGCGCCCGCGTCATGGCGATACAGCACATGATCATCATGGGCGTAACTGCGCCCTTTGGCTGGATCGGCGGGCTTCTGTCAGGTGTGTCGCGTAACCTGCCCTTTGCGCTGAATATCGTCCTGCTCTGCATCGGCATTGCTTCCTCGCTGTTGTACTACAAAGATCGCAGTATTAGTTAGTTCCAAGTTCCTTGAAACTAACTAATACAGTTTTTTATCGGCGCTGTCGATAGTCAGGAGAGCTGGCTCAGAATTCGGTTACTGGCGCGAGCCTTGTTTACGGTAGTCCTAAGAAATTGCTAAAATTTTGCTTGACAATGGTTTCATGGATAGTGTATAGTGTTTATACAAGGAGAACGTAGAATAGGTCTTGTTAAGACTTTTATCATGTTTTAGAAAATGTGTATGAGAGCGCGGAGTGGAATGTTTTTAATGAAAGGGTCTTTTGCTTATAGTTTAGATTACTCACCCCCCCCCCCCCCCCTGTAGAGCTATAAATTTCATTTTCCTTCTATTATGTAGTAAGCGTGAGTACCCCCCCGGGTATAGTCGCGCTTTTTGTGTTTATCAATTCTCAAGCGTAGCAAGCAAACTTGGCACAGATTTTGCTTGCGAAGGAGGCTAATCTTTGGGAATTTGAGAATCCTTGTCTTCGGCAGGACAATAGGGATTCTCATTTTTATAACGCAAGGAAGGTTCAAGGCAGCCGTTGACTGCTTCTTCCTGCAAATGTATTAAGGGGATTTTTTATGAAAAAGCTTATTGCTGTTTCAAGTTTGCTTGCCCTTGTCTTGGCAGGCAGCGGCCTCTTCGCTTTGGACATTCCTGTTGGCGATGAGGGCGGCAAGTTCACTCTGGATTCGTATGTCGATTACGAGTTCGACATCGTTACTGACACGAGTAAGCCGGACGATAACGACAAATCATGGATCGAGGAAGTGGACCCTGACGATAATAAGCAGGGACGGGTAACCGTTTCGGCCGGCTATGAGGGCGACAACTACGCCTTTGGAGTCGGCTTTGGAATCCGGCGGAGATACGCGACAGGCGATCCTGAATTCTATACTGACACCGCCTGGGGCAAATACTACCTGCTGGACAAGCAGCTCTCAATCCGCGGCGGCGGTCTGGCTGGGGACTGGGGCGGAACTATATGGGACACCTTTGAAGGCTCATGGTCTGATGATCAGGCTGGCGTCCAGTTGGCTTTCGCTCCTTCAGCCCTAACAGGTCTCAGTTTCGGCTTGTCCCTGCCTGTACCTTTCACCGACAAAAGAACGATTGTGGAGGGAAAGAGTGGCTATTACGACGAGAATGACAAAAAGTGGGTAAACTCTATCGCTGCGGAGAATGGCAACTGGGGTCCTACCTATCCCTTTGCGAACCTCGCCTTTGGTCTCAGGCTGAATCAGACGATACCTGGACTTGATTTCAGCACAGAAGTAAAACTGAAGGGGAAGGCGGCTACTAACGGGGAAACAGGAGAAGATGAAGGGGAAGGCGACTTCCAAGGCGCGAACTTGCACTTTGTCGGCATCTACACCTTCGCTCCGATTAGTTTCAGGCTGTCGGTTCCTATTACAGGTCTTGCTGCCCCTAAACCAGCGGGTGGAGATGCTCCCGATCCCATAACAAAGTTAGCCGCGCGGCTCATCTTCGACATTCCCAACGCTGAAGGCTCCAGCCTTGATCTGGGTGATCCGTTTGTACAGCTCAAGCTGCTGCCCAACGCCAATGCGATTGATGCTAGTACGCCGGCAGACACAAAATCATTCAAAGACATAGAGGTAGGCGCTGAGTGGGGACCGAGCTATAAGCTTTCCGACCAGCTCACTGCGTACTTATATATCGCCGGCTATTATAGAATATGGGAGGAGGCGACTAAGGATCAGGAAGATTATCCGCTAACATTCTGGGTGCGTCCGGGGCTTGGGTTTAAGTTCGCTCCCAACGCTACGCTTCTCATTCGGGACAGGATATACTTCGCCCGGCAAACAACAAAAGAAGGCTTAAGGAACGAAGTTCAGTTCCGCTTTAACTGGGCGTTCTAAAAAAGGAACCATACCGAACGGCATGAGCCGCCGGCATGGTTCCCGGGACGCGGTGGGCTGACCTTGGAAGCGAAACCCGCCGCGTTGTTCTAGTAGACATAGTTTCAGGCTGCAGCTTGGGCTTATATGGTGGAGTCCTCCTTGGAACCCTCAGGAGGAAGCCGCCTGTGCCGATAAGCCCAAATCACACTGCGGTCTGAAACTTTTTTATTGTCATCTGCTTTTGGGAGTCTGTCAATAATATTCGCTGTTTTATCAGCGATTCCAAATTCAACTTTTTCAACACATTGTTATGCTTGTTCTCCGTCGCGTTCCATCAGGAAAGAGTCCTGATCTGCTCTTGCCTTCCCGCTCTTACAACATAACTTGTCCGTTAAAATTTTTGAGTCATCCGTTAAAATTTTTG
>JAIRMT010000185.1 GCA_031258505.1 Treponema sp. | reverse complement strand
ACTTCCCCCTCTGAACTTTAACATTCAAGACACTTGACTGAGGTATTGGCGGCTCTTATCATGCGCACATGACTTTACAACACAACATCGGACAGCATTTCATTATTGGCTTTGACGGTCCTGCCCTCACGCCGGAGTTCCGGCGGCTGGTCGGGCAGTACAAGGCTGGTAACGTCATTCTGTTCAAGGAGAACCTGCAAAGCGCGGCGCAGGCAAAGGCGCTCTGCGGCGATATAAAAGCCCTTATACTAGAAGAAACGGGTCTGCCGCCCTTCATCGCTATTGACCAAGAGGGCGGCAGAGTTAGCCGTCTGCCTGCTGACATGACTAATATCGCGGGCGCGGCGGACCTTGCCGCTGACGGGGTTGCGGCGATCGTTGAGGCGGCGGCGCTTACTGCTGCTGAACTTAGGCGGATTGGCGTGAACTTCAACCTCGCGCCAGTGCTTGACGTGAACTCTAATCCCGCCAACCCGGTTATCGGCGCGCGCAGTTTCGGCGCAGAGCCGGAGCTTGTCGCTGACCTCGGCGCGGCGGCAGTCGCTGCGTGGGAACGCACCGGCATTCTGTGCTGCGGCAAGCATTTCCCCGGACACGGCGACACCAGCGTTGATTCCCACCTCGAACTCCCCTGCGTTGACAAGACCCGCGCCGAGCTTGAGGCTGTGGAGCTGCCGCCGTTTCGCCGAGCCATTGCGCGCGGCATACCCGCGCTGATGAGCGCGCATATCCTGTTCCCGCAGCTAGAGCCGCGCAGGGTTCCCGCAACTATGTCGAAAATCATCATCACGGGCTTGTTACGGGAAGAACTTGGGTTTAAGGGGCTGGTACTGAGCGACGCAATGGAAATGAACGCCATTAAGCAATACTACGGCGCTCCGCGCGGCTGTATCGAGGCGATTCGCGCTGGTGTAGACATAGTGCTGGTGTGCCACGACGCTGCGCTCATGGAAGCCAGCCTTGCCGCTGTTGCCGAAACCTATACCAATGGCGGCTTTGACAGCGCCGCGTTTGACGCTTCAACGGAGCGGATTACTCAATACAAGAGGAAATATGCCTGAATCACGTAATAACCGGGCGCTCGACGCCTTAGCGGATGGGGCGCGGGGAGTAGCTGTTGAAGACGGCTTGTCGGAGGCTACTACTGAACAGCGGAACGCGGCGTCGCAGGACATTGACCGCAAGACTACGCTTGAAATCGTAACCATTATCAACAGCGAAGACCAAAAAGTCGCGCCGGCGATTCAGAAGATACTGCCGGAGATTGCGGCGCTGGTTGATGACATTGTTGTCGCGTTCAAGAAGGGCGGCAGGCTCATCTACATTGGCGCTGGCACTTCTGGTCGCCTCGGCGTGCTGGACGCCTCTGAATGTCCGCCCACCTACGGCGTTGACCCAAGCATGGTGCAAGGGCTCATCGCTGGCGGTCATGACGCGCTCACCCGCTCGATTGAGTCAGCAGAAGACCGCGCTGAGGCTGGCGTTGCGGAACTCAAGGGCATTGGCTTCACTGCGGCTGATGTGCTTGTTGGCATAACAGCGTCGGGAAGCGCGCCCTATGTTCTTGGCGCGCTCGAATACGCCGCGGGCATAGGCGCGATAACTGCCGCCATAAGCTGTAACGCCGCATCCAAGACTTTCGCCATTGCCAAACACCGGCTCTATGCTGATGTTGGGCCTGAAGTAGTTACTGGTTCTACGCGCATGAAGAGCGGCACGGCGCAGAAGCTCATCCTTAATACACTGTCCACAGCCAGCATGATTCGCATCGGCAAGGTGTACAAGAACCTGATGGTTGATCTTCGCCCGGTCAACCAGAAGCTGGTGCAGCGCTCCCTGCGCCTTATCCGCGAAGTTACCGGATGTTCGGCGGACGCAGCGGCGCGCGCTTTTGCCGCCGCGAACAAAGCGCCGAAGACCGCCATCGTGATGGTACTCTGCGGCGTTGACTGCGCCGCTGCCGAGCGTCTGCTTGCCGCTGCCGGCGGGCATATCGGCGGGGTCAAGCAGTTCAATACAATTTCTCAAGAGCTCCTCTAAGCCTTCCCTTAGAGCGACTCTAAGCTATGGCTTAGAGCTCCTCTAAGCCTTCCCTTAGAGCGACTCTAAGCTATGGCTTAGAGCTCCTCTCTAGCGGTTGACAGACGAATACAACCAATGCGGAATGGCGCCGATACTAATAAAGAGGAGGATCATTTGGCTAAACAGCTTGCAGCTTCGGGAACCAAGATACTGTTCCCTATTGGGGGTAAACTGGTACTCATCATTTCTTTACTCCTGCTCACTTCTCTTTCCACTATCACGATACTGGTGTCGGTATTCATGAACAGGGACATACGCGCCACAGCGGAAGAAAATAACTTCACAGTGAATCAGCGTTCTGCGGCTGAGGTGGAAACTACCATCAAGATGATCCGCGCCGATACCCTGACCCTTCTCAATATACTCTCAGCCATCCCCAATGAGGCGCTTATGCAAGAAGCCGCGCATTTCTTCTTTGAGCAGAATACGCATATCGCCGCTATTGTTACTTCAGAACCTACAGACAACTGGGAACTTATTAACAGCAGCTTCTTCTCATCAAACGGGGTCCAGCCTGAGCGTGTGCCTGCTTTTATCGAACAGAACAGCGACGCGGTAAGACGAGCTGAGTTTGGTACGGAGCTGCTCAAAAATGGGACGCCGGTCTTTGGGATACCGATGCTCGTACTGCTCGGTTCGTGGCGAAATGGGGTGGCGATGATAATCTTCTTTTCGGCTGAGAACATCACTGAGAATTTCGGTACTGGCACGAACGCCTCGTTCATGGTCAACGAGACAGGCGACGCGCTTGTACATCCGGATCAGGAACTGATCAGAAACGGCGCGAACTTGAGTAATGATGTCTTTGTGCAGCTGGCTCGCAGAAGCACGGAACAGCAGGTTCAGACTCAGTACACGGACGCAGACGGGGTCGCGTATTTCGGCGCGTTTCAGAGACTCAGCGTGGCTAACCTTACTGTGTTCACCCATATCCAGTCCTATGTGGTCTTCGAGGGAATCTTGGCAACCACGCGGCGGAATATCTACCTGACTGTGGCAGTGCTTTTTCTCTCGATTCTGTTCATCTGGTTTTTCTCAAAGACTATCAGCAAGCCCCTTGAGGTTCTGACTGTGGCGGCGGAGCGGATTGAAGAAGGGGATTATCACCTTGAACATAAGACTAAAAATAAGGATGAAACCGGCGTGCTTATGCAGAGCTTTGTCAACATGAGTCATGGGCTTGCAAACTTTGAACGCTTTACCAACAAGGCAATAGTCCGTGTAGCGCGAAAGGGCAAATTGCCGCTCGGCGGAGTTAGCAAGATGGCTACGGTTGCCTTCATATTCATCCGGGACTTCAGTGAAATGGCTAAAGGGCTTAACGCTGGCGAACTGGTACAATTCATCAATGAGTATATGCTCAGAATGGTACCTTGTATTACGAATACTGGAGGTGTGGTTGATAAGTTTCTCACCCATGGCGGTGTTATCGTGATGGCGCTTTGGGGTACGGTTGAGTCGGCTGGCAGTCCAGAGGCTGATGCGCTCAACTGTATGCGGGCTGTTCTCATGATGCGGGCCTCTTTGAAGAGCCTTAATCAGGAATGGAAGGGGAAAGCCGTGTCGCATATCAAGATGGGATGCGGTATCAACGTCGGCGAAGTGGTTGCTGGGCAGATGGGCTCGGATGATCGCATTGAGTACACCGTCATTGGAGATACGGTTAACCTTGCGGCGCGCTTTGAGGGACCGAATGATCTCTTTGATACGGATATTCTGATTACTGAAAACGTTCATAAGCTTATAGGCAGTTATCTTCTTATCGAAGAAATGCCCAGCATTGAGGTAAAGGGCAAGATAGAGCCGCTCAGAGTTTTTTCAGTGGTGAATATGCGCGACACGGATCAAGCCGCGCAAATCCTGAAAGACCTTGAGAGTATCCCGAAAACCTCGTCGACCATAAGCCGGCGCTGTGTGGGAAGGAACGGCCCGCACACTATGGCGGAAGTGCGGGAACGCTGGTAATGGTTACTTAATGGCGAATTCCAGCGCCGAATCAGGCCTGAACTCAATGCCCTCAAAGTCTTTGGGGCCAAGGGTCAGGTTAATCATCTCCGAAGGCTGAACATGAGTCTTCTTCACGCTCTTTATCACGCGGTTATCAATACGCAGCTCCAGACACGCGTCGGTTTTCACGATGAGGGAACGCAGATACACCTTGTTCTCCATTTGAGGGTTGAGTTTGCCCGGGTTCACATAGCGCGTGTTAGACCCAGCCTTAACCCGTATCTGTACCAAAGGACGCGCTCCTTTCAGCCATTCGACGGCGAAACGTCCAGCGTGGCGGGCTTCTTCCGTAACCCAGTCAACAAGGTCATGCACATGAAGCACGTTGCCGCAGGCAAAGACTCCATCAATGTTAGTCATAAGGAACGAATCCACCAGAGGCCCGCTGGTTGTGCTATTGAGTTCAACGCCTGCAGCCCGCGACAACTCGTTCTCTGGTACCAGACCAACTGAAAGCAGAACCGTATCGCAATCAATGCGGAACCGCTGTTCCGGCAGGAGACTGCCATTTTTCATAGGCGTTACTTCCACGCCCTCAACACGGTCATTACCAAAGATGTTGGTAGTCTGCGTTGAAAGATAAAGGGGTATTTTGAAGTCATTGAGGCACTGAACAATGTTCCGTGTCAGCCCCGCTGGATACGGCATGATCTCAACCACAGCCTTCACTTGACAGCCGACCCAGCTCATGCGCCGCGCCATGATGAGGCCAATGTCGCCAGACCCGATGATTACTACGTTCTTGCCCGGTATATAGCCCTCAATGTTTACCAGACGCTGGGCAAGACCTGCGGTATACACGCCTGCCGGACGGGAACCGGGAATTCGTACATTGCCGCGACTACGCTCCCGGCATCCCATAGCCAATACCACTGCCCGCGCATGGATACGCAGAACGCCTAGGTTTGGAGACACGCCGATCAGGTGTTTGCTGGCGCCTTCAGTGTGAAACTCGGTAACAGTTGTGTTGAGGTAGACAGCAACACGGGACTTGAGCGTTTGTTCGATGAAACGGCTGGCGAATTCCGGGCCCGTGAGTTCTTCGTTAAACTCATGGAGACCAAAACCATTGTGAATACACTGCATAAGGATGCCGCCCAAGTGATCCTCGCGCTCAAGCAGGGCGCAGGAAAAGCCCGCCCTATCCAGTTCCAGCGCCGCAGCCATGCCTGCCGCGCCTGCGCCAATCACCACCGCGTCGTATTGCAATTCTCTCACAGTTCCGCCTCCAGTAAACGGCTCTCCCCACCGTGTTTGCTAATTTCGCGCCAGCCCAGGCCGGTTTCCCGCATGATGATCTTGATTATCTTGTAGGCGCAGAAGCCTCCCTGACAGCGCCCCATCTGGGCGCGGGTGAAATACTTCACGCCGTCCAGCGTAGTATGCCCTATATGTATAGCTTCAATGATTTCAGCTTCGCTCACCTTCTCACAGCGGCATACAATGTTCCCCCATGCCGGGTCTTTGGCAATAAGCGCGTCCAGATCAAAAGGCGAAATTTCCCGCGCGCGCTTCCGTTCATCTATCAGCGGGTCAAAGTCGCTTTTTTCAGTGAGAGCAAGCCCCATACCCTTAAGCAGGTCTTTCACATACTCCCCGATAGCCGGGGACGCGGTAAGCCCAGGCGACTGAATCCCAGCCACTTGCACAAGGGCTGGCGCTTTCTTTGAGGGCTCGATATAAAAATCTTTCTCAAGAACCGGACGCAACCCTGCGAAGTTCATAATCACATCATTCCGACTGAGAGAGGGAACCATCTTCTTCCCCGCATCAAGAACCTGTTCAAGCCGTTCCGTACTGGTGGAGTAATCGGTTTTGCTTTCCATATCATCAGCCGTTGGTCCCACCAGCACGGTTCCTTCAACAGTGGGAATCACGAGTATTCCCTTTGATACCCGTGTTGGCGCTGGAAAGAGTACCCGCTCGGGCCGGGCTTTGGTGAGCTTATCCATGAGGAAATACTCGCCCTTCCGCGCCTGAATGTGGAACTCCTCGCCGCCAAATGCCCGCGACACCTCATCTGCGAACAGTCCCGCCGCGTTCACCACGTAACGGGCGCGTAGTTCCCGACCATCTTCCGCGCTGATACGCCAGAGCGCCGCCTCATAACGCGCCGCCGCCACCTTATACGTGGTGTAAAGCTGAACCCCATTTTTTATTGCCGATTCAACCAGGGCGAACACGAAACGGTATGGCTCGACTATGCCGCCGCCCGGGGCGTACAGCCCGCCCGCCGCGTCGCTGGTAAGCTTGGGTTCCAGTTCGAGGAGCCGTTCCCGCGAACAAAGCTCAATGCCAATAACGCCGTTTTCAACGCCCTGCATATACAGTTGTTCCACACTCTTCATCTCATCTTCATGCATAGCCGCAACAATGATACCGCAGCGCTTGAAGGGGAAATCAAGCTCACGCCTTAGCTGGTCAAACATGAGGTTACCGCGCACCTCAAGCCGCGCCTTGAGGTACTTTTTGTTATGGTGAAACCCGCCGTGTACGATCCCAGAATTGGCCTTTGATGTTCCAAAAGATACGTCAGCCGCCTTTTCAAGGATTGCCACGCTGATTCGGTACATGGAAAGCCGCCGCGCAATATTGGCTCCAGATACCCCGCAGCCGATGATCGCCACATCGTAAGTCTCATCGCTTATGGGCTGGGTCCGCAAGTTTGGAGTAGTCATAGCCATAGTATAACCGGTGTTTTGTTCGCGGGTGAAGAGGGCGAGGAAGCTATACGCCTTCTTTAGCTGCGGTACTCTTCGCCGAGAGATATGGAAGTC
>JAIRMT010000045.1 GCA_031258505.1 Treponema sp. | reverse complement strand
TTTGTCTTCTTATAATTTGACGCATAGATGTTCATAGCGCAGGGAATGAGACGGCCTTTCAAGGCGGGTGTCGAGGGTGTGAATCCCGTGTGGCTCATTGTTATAGTTCTTGCTTTTTTGTTGTTCAGTGGGGTATGGCTTTGGCCGGAAGAATCACTGCTTGCGCCTACATTCCCACGCATTACCCGTCTTGATAATAGCGATACTATGTTTAAACAATACACCTCAGATGTAGCCTGGGCGCGAGGACGGCTCTTTAATCTGCAATGGACTGAGGAAACAGCGGCCAATACGCTCCAGACGATTACTGAGGCGCTGACCATTTACGCCTATAAACCGCCTGCGGGGGACATTGATCTCCTTAACCTTGCGGCGCGCTGCAATGTCCCCATCTCAACGCTGGCCACGCTCAACCACATCGCCCATGCTGGTTTGCTCCAGAACGCCGGAACCCTGCTCCTGCCCTCAGCGCCCGGCCTCTTCATCGCGGAACATCCGTCGTCCGATCTGGAGCAACTTCTTGCGTCAATACGAGCTAATGAGCGAGGCATTATGATAACTGTGGGCAGTGAACGCTTCTTGTTTATACCTGGCGCGGATTTCACAGCCACGGAGCGGGCGTTTTTCTACCATTCAGGTTTTCGCTATCCCCTGCGCAACTTCCGGCTCACCAGTTCCTTTGGCCGTCGTGTTGACCCGATATCCGGCAATATGAGTTCGCACAGCGGCCTCGACCTAGCTGCTCCACGCGGAACCGAGGTCTATGCTGCCCGTGAAGGCGTGGTAAGCGAAGTCGGCACAGACGCTATCTATGGCAACTACATCATCATTAGACACGATGATAATTGGGTGAGCCTCTATGGGCATCTTTCAAAGATCGAGACTGTGGTTAAGGCGCGGGTCGCGTCTGGCGCACTCATCGGTAGGGTCGGCTCAACTGGACGCTCAACCGGTCCGCACCTGCACTTTGAACTGCGACAGAACGGAACCGCTCAGGACCCGACCAAATATCTGTTTCAGAACTGAACCTCCTTGCTGTCCTGTTAAGATTAGGCGGGTCATGGTCGATATAATAGTGTCGGGTATCAGTTCCCCTCCCAAATCACTAATACCCGACAAGCCTCAAGGGCGGGACGGTGCGAACCGTCCCTTTTATTTTTATAGGGGTAAACAATTATGCGTATTGGAGTCAGTTCATACTGCTTTCAAAGATTGTTGAAGGGCAGCGGGTTTTCATTATTTGACGCTATTAAAGAAGCGAAGAAAGCGGGCTTTGACGCTATCGAATTTACCGAGTTTGCCGCGCCAGCCGGAAAAACGCAGGCCGCCTTTGCCGCTGAGTTACACGCCGCCTGTGAGTCAGAGGGACTGAGCATTCCCTGCTATGCGGTTAGCGCGGACTTTCTCAACGGCTCTGGCGGCGATATGGCTACTGAAACAGCGCGGCTCAAAGCCCAGCTTGATGTCGCCGCAGCGCTTGGCGTGGCAGCCATGCGCCATGACATAACGTGGAAACCGACAAAGGGCATATCTTACCAGGACGCCATTGCTCATGTCGCGCCGGCTGTCCGCGAACTGAGCGAATACGCGGCGCAGGCCAATATCCGTACCATGAGCGAGAACCACGGCTACTTCATGCAGGACAGCGTACGCATGGCGGCGCTTGTGTCAGCCGTGAAGCATCCGAACTATGGCCTGCTTGTAGATATGGGGAATTTCTTATGCGCCGACGAAACAAGCGCCACAGCGCTTTCAACTGTATTGCCCTATGCCTTTCACATACACGCCAAAGACTTTTTGTGGAAAAGCGGCGCTGAACCCCGCCCGGATAATTCGTGGTTCCCCACCCGCGCTGGTAACTGGCTGCGCGGTACCGTACTGGGACACGGCGTTGTTTCGGTAGCTCAGTGCCTCACGCTCGTCAAAAACTCTGGCTACGACGGGACGGTTTCACTTGAGTTTGAGGGTCCCGAAGAACCATTGTTCGCTATTTGCAGGGGCGCCGAGTTTTTAAAGAAGTATCTCGCGCCTTAATGCCCTGTTGTAAGCGGTTCGCTGTCTTGTGATTCCTCTGAATACTTGTTATGCTGAAGTATGACTTCTGAACAGGAATCAGTAATGCTTTCCAATGCCACATCTTTTGAAACGGTTCTGGACCAAACCTGTGAACGCCTATGGGGGAAAAAAGTGCGCTATTCCCTGCGGCGTTTACAAGAGTTGGACAGCGATTTACAGAACCTTGAGGCTGAACTGGATGTTTTCCTGCGTGATTATGAAAGGCAACGCTCTATACACAATCCACTGCACAGAGTATAGTGGATTATCATGATTTTCCCATTAGAAGAACTCATTGAATACGATAAAAACATGTATGAAATCACTTCTGCTGCCTCCCGCCGCGCCTACCAGCTCTCGCGGCTTGAAGACCCAGACATTGAGCTTAATGATGGCAAGGTGGTTTCTCTCGCAGCTCGTCAGTTGTTCACCGAACAAATCGAATTTCGCATCGAAGACTAGTGCCATTGGCGTTTCCTATTCCGGTTCTCTTGCTCTTCGGGCCTACTGCTTCCGGTAAAACAGAGGTTCTTGAAACTCTGTTTACCGGCGCGGGGGCGTTTTCTCTGGCTGAGATTGTTTCGGCTGATTCTATGCAGGTGTACCAAGGTATGGACATTGGAACGGCAAAGCCCTCGCAGGAATTGCGGGCGCGGCTTCCGCACCATCTCATTGATATCCGAGCGCCTGATGAACCGTTCAACGTTGGAGACTTTGTTCACTTGGCCAGCGAGCTTTGCGCGGACATTGCGGCGCGGGGTAAACTGCCGGTGCTTTCAGGCGGCACGGGTTTTTATCTCAAGAACTTTGTTCAGGGATTGCCCGCCGCCCCGCCCTCCGACGCGCTCATACGACGGGAACTCAGGGAGGAACTAAGGCTGCGCGGCGCGCCAGCCCTTGCCGAAGAACTTGCCGGTTATGACCCAATAAGTGCGGCGCGTATCCACATCAATGACAAATACCGGCTGCTAAGGGCGCTTGAGGTTTTCCGGCTTACAGGCAAGCCATTAAGTTCTTTTGCTATGAGCGGGCAAAGCGCATTGAGTCGCTACCGCTTCCTCCTCATTGGTCTTGAGCGACCGCGAGAAGAGCTGTACCGGCGCATTAACGAGCGTTGCGCCGCCATGTTCAGAGTCGGCCTTGCTAATGAAGTTCAGAGACTGTTTGAAGCGGGTTACACCCCGAAAGACCCAGGGCTGCGGGCTATTGGTTATCACGAATTTTTTGAGGAAGATGCCGCAGGCAACTTCGCGCTTAAAACCAACCTTGACGAGGTAGAAGCGCTTGTTGCCCGCAACAGCCGCCATTATGCCAAGCGCCAGATTACCTACTTTGCTTCGCTTGCCAATAACGACGGCCCGCCTATTCATTGGGTTTCCGCAGCAGACGCGCCTGTCGAGCGTATCCGTATGGACATGGAAAAGCTGCTTTTGAAGCAGGGGCAGCCTGTAACCCTAAACCCTTAATGCACGCCTCCATTAGCTATGACTCTTGTCTTTATGGGTTTGCCGTCGATGAAGAGCGCTGTGACGCCCGAAACTACGGTATAGTCAGCCACAGCAAGCGGCACGGAGAAGAAAGTGTCGATGTCTATCTCGGCAGGCGGTTCGCCGGCGACCCCTTCAAGTGTTACACGGGTTCCAGTTGGCGCATCGCCCGCGTCAAGCGCTTCCACCGTTTCATTGCCGTCCGCATCCTTGAGCGAGGCCGCAAGCAACATACCGCGACTCTCAACGCCGCGCAGTTTCGCTGGCTTCAGGTTATATGCCACGATAATCTTTTTACCCAGAAGCTCTTCTTCTTTATAGAAGGGAACCAAGCCCGACACGATTACTCGTTCCTCACCAGCGATTTCGAGTGTCTCGATATAGAGCTTGTCCGCCTTAGGATGGCGCTCAATCTTGACAATCTGGGCAACGCGGAGGTCGAGAAGGCGGATGAACAGCGGCAATGCTGGCGGCGCTGGCAAGTCTGGTTTTTCATCGGCGCGTTCCTGCTGAGTACCGGCATAACGCTGGCGTAGAGTGTCGATAAAGTCATCTTCCAGCCTAGAGAAAAGCACCTCGCTGCTAATGCGACTGAGACCGCTTGTTTCACCGAGTGAAGCCCAGGTGAGGGCGTCTTTGCCAATGCGCTGCCCCAAGAAGGCGGCAATCTTTTCAGCAGCTGCGGGTATGTATGGATAAATCAGTACCGCAAGGTCTTTTATGAGGTAACAAAGGTCGTGAATCAGAGCGGCGGCGGCAGGCGGGTTTTCCTTGCGCGTCTTCCACGGTTCAGCATCCTGAAACGTTTTATTAGCAAACGACGACAGCCCGAAGATGGCGCGGAAAGCGTCGCGCAGTTCAGCCTTCTCCAGCTTGGCGCTAATGTCCGCCTCGAACTCGCGCGCCTTGTTCCAGAACATGGCGCTGGCAGCTCCATCGCCGTCCGGTATCACGCCGTCGTAGTAGCGGGTAACAAAAGACAGGGTACGGTTGACCAGATTACCCAGGTTGCCGATGAGTTCACCATTCACCTTTTCCTGAAAATCCTTCCAAGTGAAAAGCGAGTCCGCCCTCTCCGGACGGTTGTAAAAAATATAGAAACGCCAGACGTCAGCGTCGATGCCAGTTTCCCTCGCGTCAGTGCCAAACACGCCAACACCTTTGGACTTGGAGAACTTGCCGCTCTCATAGTTTAGGTATTCGCTGCTGGACATGTGATGCAGCATGGTCCACTGCTCGCCAGTTCCAAGCTGGCTGCAAGGGAATATCACTGTATGGAAGGGGATGTTGTCCTTGCCGATGAACTGGAACAGTTCCACGTCATCAGGCGCTTTCCACCAGTGTTTGACAAAGTCGTGCCAGTCTACCGGAAACCCTGCTTCACCGCTGCGCTCCGCCCCCAGATTGCCGGTAATCGATATATAACCAATGGGCGCGTCAAACCAGACATAAAAAACTTTGTTCTCATAACCCGCCTTTGGCACGGGTATGCCCCACTTGAGGTCGCGGGTAATCGCCCGCTCACGCAGACCGTCGCGTATCCACGCCTGAGTCATCTGTACCGCGTTATGCGCCCAATCACCCTTTTTTGCCGCGATTGTAATCCATGCCTCAAGTCTATCTTTGAGCTTGGGCAGGTCGATGTACAGATGCTTGGTTGATTGAAGCGTTGGCGTTGAACCGCAGCTTGAACAGCGCGGCTCCTTGAGTTCAGTAGGGTCAAGCAGCTTGCCGCACGCTTCGCACTGGTCGCCGCGTGCGTCTGGGTAACCGCAGTGGGGACAGACACCGTGTACATAGCGGTCAGCCAGAAAACGGTCGCACTTGGCGCAGTGTAACTGCTGGTCGGTATGTTCCACGATGAAGCCATTGGCGTCCAGTTTCGTAAAGATGTCCTGAGTAACTTCGGTCTGGATTGGGGTGGAAGTACGCCCGAACTTGTCAAAGGCGATATTGAACCAGCGGTAAATGTCAGCGTGGATTGCGTGATAGCGGTCGCAGAGTTCGCGTGGACTAACGCCCTCTTCAGCGGCGCGGTTTTCCGTAGCTGTTCCATACTCGTCTGTTCCGCATACATAGAGCGTCTCGTAGCCGCGCAAACGGCAGAAGCGCGCAAAGGCATCGGCGGACAGAACCTGAATGAGATTCCCCAGATGGGGTACGTTGTTCACATACGGCAGCGCCGACGTGATGAGTCTTCGTTTCATAACTTTGTACTATATAAACTTGAGGGGAAAACGCCTATCCCTGTTTTAGTGTCAGTCTCAAGTGTCTGACACTAAAACGCCTATCCCTGTTGAAAGCGGCGAGTACCGGTATCGCGGCGCGTTTCCATCCAGAAAGCCGCCGTATGCTTTTCTAACGAGTGCCGTATCTCTCTGTAAAGAAAAGCGCGTTTCCTCCAGCAACTGCCGTATGCTTTTCTAACGAGTACCGTATCTCTCTGTAAAGAAAAGCGCGTTTCCTCCAGAAGCCGCCGTATGCTTTTCTAACGAGTGCCGTATCTCTCTGTAGAGAAAAGCGCGTTTCCTCCAGCAATCGCCGTATGCTTTTACGAAGAGATGCGCATCATTTTGGAAAAACTCAGTGTGTTTTTATGAAGAACTCAGTGTGTTTTTATGAAGAACTCAGTGTGTTTTTCTAACGAGTACCGTATCTCTCTGTAGAGGAAAGCGCGTTTCCATCCAGAAGCCGCCGTATGTTTTTATGAACGCTCAAGCGTCAGCTCGAAGTGTACCCGCCTGAACCCGCGTCTGAGGCTTATCAGCTCAGCTTACGCGCCGGAAAGAAAAAGATCATCGAATGACGCGAATGAACGCGATGAAATATTCGCGTATCTTAGCGTCCCTTCGATGCCAAATTCTTACCGTTTTTTCTTCCTGCGTAACATGAGTTATCAGCTGCTAAACCTCGACAGGCTATATCCTCGTACTGCTTCTTTCCATTGATAGCCACGGTCGAATTCGTTTTTAAACATACCGAAAGAGGCAGACCCGGGCGAAAGCGCCACCACATCGCCAGCTTCCGCCGCCGAAAAGCTGGCGCGCACCGCCAAATCAAGCGCGTCAAACGGACCCTGATACGGCAGGCCAGCCTTGTCCAGCAAGATGCGCAACTTATCAGTGCCGGCTCCGGCTAGGAGGATAAGGGCTTTGGCTTTGGGCGCAGCCTGTACGAGCGGACTGTAGTCAAGGTTCTTGTCCGCGCCGCCGCAAACAAGTATCAGCGGCGCGTCAAACGCCTCAAGCGCCGCAACAGCTGCTTCGGGAATCGTGGCAGTCGTATCGTTATAGAAACGAATGTCCGCCGCTTCGTGGAAAAACTCAAGCCGATGCTCAACACCGGGGAACGCTCCAAGCGTCTCCCGAATAAACGGAGCAGGTAGACCGAGGTCGAGGAGCGCCAGCGCCGCTGCCAGCAGGTTTTTCTTTTGATGACGCCCCGGTACACGGAGTTTCGCGGGAACTACCTCAAACGCTTCCGCATTAGCGGCAAGCCGCGCCAAACCTGTGGCACCTGCGGTGTCGACGCCATTTTCGCATGAGAGCCACGCGCCAGCAATTCCACTGGGCAAGACGTTTTCTGTATAAACAAGAGTACGGCTATGGGTTTCGTGCAGGAAGCTCTGACCCCATTCATCATCGGTAACAATGGTAAGATCATCGCTATTCTGCCCCTGATAAATGAGCCGTTTATCCGCCACATAGCTTTCCATAGAATCGTAGTAGTTTTGGTGATCCGGCAGAATCGTTGTAAGCAGCGCAATACGCGGCTTAAACAACTTGCCCCGCAGGTCGCCGAGTTGCCAGCTTGAAAGCTCCAGCACCACATCATCTTCCGGGCAAAGTTCGTCAAGGAACGAGAGCGGCGAAACCGTGATATTGCCGCCCAGCCAGGCATTTCCGGGCATAAGGCCGCGCTTTCGCGCCTCAGTAAGCCCCCAGTGAATGGCTGACGCGACGCTGGACTTGCCCTTAGAACCAGTAACAGCGATAAGCCGCGCCGGTGAACTGGTCAGAAAGAGCGATATATCGGTTTCCACGCGCCGCGCTGCCCTGAGAAACGGCGAATCGCGCCGCACACCAGGGTTTTTGATTACTAAGTCGGCGTTTTCAAAATCACGCATTTCATGGCGGCCAAGAACAAAACGGACGCCCGCAATGTCCCGCAGCTTTTCCAGCGACTGGGCAAGCGCGGCCTCGTCCCGCAGGTCAGTGATGGTAAGCGCGGCTCCGCGCTGTGCAAGATAGCGGGCAGACTCAAGTCCGCCGCCGTTTAACCCAAGTCCCATGATAAGAACGTTCAGATTGGTGTAATCAGCGCCGGAGCGCTTCTGGATACTCATGCCGCACTGTATCAGACGCGGCTCAAAATGTGAATAAGCCTTGACACCGTTTTCCTTCTCTGTTATGTAAAACAATATGAGCGTTATAAAAAATACAGAAACGAACTGGAAGCGAAATATCATTCTTTTTTTAGGCGGTCAAGCCCTGTCCCTCTTTGGATCAGCGCTGGTGATGTATGCTATTGGATGGTATATAACTCTGCAAACCCAATCTGGATCAATGATGACTGTCTCAATAATTGTTGGAGTATTGCCGACGTTTTTTATATCTCCCTTTGGCGGCGTCTGGGCTGACCGGTTTAATCGGAAATATCTGATCAATATCGCGGATGCCTCAATCGCTCTGGTAACACTTATATTAGCATTGTTTTTTATTTCTGGATTTAAACCAATATGGCTTTTATTTATTTGTTCTGGGGTCAGGGCGCTGGGAAGCGGCGTGCAAACTCCGGCGGTGAGCGCTATTATCCCACAGATTGTACCGGAGAAGCAGTTAATGCGTATAAATGGAATAAACAGTACCATCCAGTCAATTACAATGCTGCTTGCGCCTATGGTGAGCGGCGCGCTGTTATCCTTTACTTCCATCGAATATATATTTTTTATTGATGTTATTACTGCGGCTATTGGCATAGCTATCGTATTCTTTTTTGTGAAAGCGCCGTCGCCGGCGAGGTCAGAGGGAAAACAGCGCATAAGTTATTTTCATGATATTAAAGAGGGTTTTGTGTACATTAAAACACTCGCCTTTCTCAAGCGTTTGTTTATCATCAGCGCCGTGTTTATGGTTATGGCCGTACCTGTGGCGTTTTTAACTCCGCTGCAGATAGCTCGTGATTTTGGCGCTGATGTTTGGCGGCTTACGGCGCTTGAAATTGCTTTTTCATCTGGTATGATGCTTGGCGGGTTGGTCATTGGTCTCTGGGGTGGTTTCAAGAATAAGATATATTCCATGACCCTTTCCTGCGCCTTGTTTGGTTTAGGCACTATTTCTCTGGGTATTATGACGAATTTCTGGATATACCTGATATGTATGGCCGCGCTTGGTTTAATTATGCCGCTTTTTAATGTCCCATGTATAGGGATATTTCAGACTAAAATTGAGGGAACGTTTATGGGGCGTGTTTTCAGCGTCTACAGCATGATTTCCAGCGTGGTTACGCCAATGGGGATGCTCGTATTCGGTCCCCTTGCTGATACTGTCGCTATTGATATTCTGCTTATTGGAACTGGTTCGATTATTTTTTTACTGAGCTTCTGTTTTATTATAAGCAAGACCTTGCGGGAAGCGGGAAAACCAGTAACTGTTTAACGCGAATAATTTTTCCATTATTCCGTTCTATGTTCCCCAGAAACTTTTGCGAGATTCCGTTTACTACATTCGATACTGTGGCGATGCCTGACACTGGCCTCATCCGCTCTATCCTGTAAGGTAAGCATGTCGCGCCGCTCCTATGACGCCGCGATAAAGGCTCGGCGGCACACGGAAGACACCGTACATGCCCCGCAGTTGCCGCGGTCCTTTGTTACCTGATATGCGCCTTGTTTCACGGTGTCTGACACCCATGCAAACAGCGCGTCAACCCCATTCACCTCGCGCCGGTACTCTTCCGGGGTACGCGGTAGATGGTACTTACCCTTGCCGCCGCGCTCATCAACCACGTCGCGGAACTTGCGGTTGTCCATTGAGTAAAAGCGGGCGCGTGAAACAAGCGGCGGCGGGGCGGCGTTACCGGTGTCAGAGGTATTGTCGACGTTGGTGTCAGAGGTATTGCTGGCATTGCTGGCGTTCGTGGCATTGTGATTGCCATGCTCAATCATGTTGATATAAGCCGCCATCTGCACATCTTGCGGGATTGCGGTTTCTGCGTCATCCGTAGCGACAAGGGCGGCGGCGGGTGGCAGAGACGCGGTTTTGAAATCCATCACCAGCAAATCGCCGGCGCTATCCTGTAACACAAGGTCGGCTTTGCCGGAGAGGGCTGTCTCGGAAGGCGGATATTCGTGGCGCAGGGGGATTTCCGCGCCCAGCACTTTCGCGCCGTCAATATCCGCCTGAACAAGATAGTCGCTGATGGCAGCCATTATGCGAGGTCGTAACATATCGTAAACCGATTCCTGAAACGCGCCCTCGTTCATCTGCGCTGCGGCAATGGCCATTCTGGTTTCTTCTATTATATACGTCTGATACTCATCCGCGAGCAGAGCTGAATGAAAGCGTCCGTCGCCGGTTTCCTGTATGCGCTTAAAAATCGCCTCAATAATCTGGTGATAGAGCGTACCAACGTGCCGCTGGTCAATGGTTTCAATCTCGGTTTGCTTTGGCTCAATGAGCAGGCCGCGCTCCATAAGCCACTTGAAAGGGCAGACCTGATACTCGTTAAGGTCAGTTGGAGAGAGACGAAGGTCGCACACAGTCTCGCTGGTATTTTTGTCGTCAATCGGAATGTGGCGCTTGATACGGCTGAAAAGTATCTGCCTGCCGAGTCGTTCCCGCAGCGCCTCACGGAGCGTACCATCGTTCATGGGCGTATAACGCAGGTCAACGCCAAGCGGGGGACAGAGCAAGGTTTGCCGCGCCAGCCAGCCGCGCTTCTGTATCTCTGACGGCACGGGCGGCGCGTCAAGCGGCGCGTAGCATACACTGCCCTCGCCAGCCCCTTCGCTTAACACAAGTTTAGCCTCAATGTCGTAAGGGCTTTCTGGCAATAGCACATCTTTTGGATAAACCAGCCTGCCGTCCAACTCGTAGAGACGGCGGTGGGGAATCACCGAG
>JAIRMT010000025.1 GCA_031258505.1 Treponema sp. | reverse complement strand
GAATTGAAAATTTGAACTATTGACCTGATTGAAGGGATTACGACGTTTTCGTGCGCCTCAAGCGTCATCGCGTAGTCTATCATATTTGAACTATTGACCTGATTGAAGGGATTACGACGTGATGTCAAAGATTTCAGTGGGTGTGATGCGCTTCCATTTGAACTATTGACCTGATTGAAGGGATTACGACTCATCGGACACGGTTGAATAGAGAACGACCTTAAACAGGAAACGCTGTATTGACCTGATTGAAGGGATTACGACCTTCCAGACGCTCTACTATCTGTCCAGCATAATACTCATTTGAACTATTGACCTGATTGAAGGGATTACGACTCATCGGACACGGTTGAATAGAGAACGACCTTAAACAGGAAACGCTGTATTGACCTGATTGAAGGGATTACGACCAGCCTCCTTTATCGCTTTGTTGAACCCAGCGGTCAAATTTGAACTATTGACCTGATTGAAGGGATTACGACCAGCCTCCTTTATCGCTTTGTTGAACCCAGCGGTCAAATTTGAACTATTGACCTGATTGAAGGGATTACGACACGGCCCAGACATAAATCGGATATTGGGGAGTCTCTGAATCATTTGAACTATTGACCTGATTGAAGGGATTACGACTCAGTAATCACGGAGCTATCTTTTCCTCCTGATATACATTTGAACTATTGACCTGATTGAAGGGATTACAACACAAAAATCTTTATATCGGTTATGTCTTTTGCCCAAAGAATTTGAACTATTGACCTGATTGAAGGGATTACGACGATTAAACCGAGTCGTCATCTCAGGGAGCGACTCACCAATTTGAACTATTGACCTGATTGAAGGGATTACAACAAAATATTTAGACCAGAACGCTGTTTTCTGTTTTTACACAGTTTCTTTTTGTTTGAACTATTGACCTGATTGAAGGGATTACGACTCGCACGAAGGTCACTTGAGTAGGAGGCTGCCTGTTATTCGGGCAGCCTCTGCCATATAAAACTAATCATTACTTGGTTGATTATTGGCAAATACGGCTTTTCCTGCTTCTCTACATATCCGCCCTGTATGGTGGTCATATTGGTTGCGCGCCGGACCAAGACGGCCTATCAATCGGCTACAAAATAAGGCTGCAGCTTTTGTTGTGTTTATACCACCGCCCTTCATGGCGGAGCGGTTTTTTATGGCTTAAATGTATGTGGATACTTTATTTCCCATCAGGACGGGGCATTTTTGGAATGAGCAAAGATGCTTTTAGCGTATGCAGCCCCAAATTTGACGGTTTTTAACATTCTGTGAACCTTTAACGCCAATTCAGGGGCTTTTGATTGCTGTTTGGCATAGGGATACGAAAGATAATAGCGCAGAATAGGGCAGGCGTGTACCGTTTTTTCCTGAATAGCACTCTGTTTGGTTCCTTTTGGAGAATCGACCGCATTTTTTCAAATATACCGGGTTTCCCCCGTACAACCGTTTAAAAGAACCGCTTTGGCATCCACTGCCTTTTTTCTACTTCCCATACCATTAGTATAGCATCTTTAATGTTATTAAATAGGTCTATTTAATTTTGTTCTTCAATATACACAATTAAACTTTTCAAGGCTTCATGTTGACCTTTTTCTGTTGATAAAATAGCTTTATGAACATAGCTTTATCTGAATAATCTATCCAAGCTGTGCTCGCTGAATTAAAATGGAGAACATTATCCCTCTGTAGGGGAATTTTTTCCTGTGGCAGTGATAAAAGGCAAGCTGTCTGACCATACTCCCAAGAGTGCCAGACGAGCTGCCCGCCTTATACCCCCAAGAGCGCTAAATGTTTCCCGATGTGTTTTTCAAGAGTCTTGCTGTACTCCTCATGATGTTTGCGCCAGAGCGTATAGAGCCTATCCCTGAAGGCATAAGAACCGTCGGGATTTTTTTTGCTCAAGATAAGGCCGTAGGTGATGTGGATGAGCTGACGAGAGTCGTTGTTCTCAAAAAGCATGGGAAGCTCTCCCGCGCTAAGGGAATCCACATCCGGGACTTTGGAGAGGTCCGTCGTTACATGGTAGTATTTCGACGCTTCGTCAAAAGCGGCGAGGGCGTAGCGATGGACTTCACGGTAAAGCGTGGGGTCTGTTTGGGCGACTACCCGCATAGCTTCAAGCCAGTTAGTTCCGGCGGTTTTGACGTGAAACACGCCCCGCGTTTCCACGTCAATAGCAGGGAAGACGCTGAACTTGTCGGAGCCTGAATGTATGCTCAACTTATAGCCAAAGTGCCGAGCAATGACAGCATGCACCTGTATCTCTTTTTCAAACTGGGCAATGTCTCCTATGTAATCAATGCCCTTCTGAAATTCGCCGCAGAAGCGCGGGGCTATAGTGGCGAAAGAAACCCCTGCCTCAATAAGTTCACGGGCAACAAAGAAATGCTGTAGAGGCGTGGTGATAGAGGCAGTTTCATCAATGGAGATTTCAAAGTCCGCGTTGTACTTGCCGTCAGCCAGAAAACGCCGGTACATATCCACCGCGAAATTCAGCGCCTCGCCGTAGATGGCGGTACTTTGGCGCAATTCCGCCTCAGTGAAGGAAAGGGCGATCCCTTCGCCTATGTTAAAGGTTTTGCCTAAGTAGGCGTCCCGGTATTTGGGGGGCAGAGGCGGGGCGTTCTCTTCGGTTATGCTGTTTTTGATGTGATCAGAACAGTCCAGCGTGATCATGGTAAAGCCCAGAGAAAGGGCGTATTCCACGTCCTTAACCGTTTTCAAATGATCGCCATCCGCCCCGAATCCTCTGGTAAACCCTTCCCTGAAAACCGCGAAACTGACCGCATCCAATACGTCCTCGTATGTTCTGCCAGTGAGGTTTAGTTCGCGGATTGACTGTTGCGCGAATATGGGGAACACGTCATTCTTCTCAAAAACTCTGATATGTCCGGGTGTTGCGATTCCGAGACGGTCTCCCACGCCAAAGCTCCGATATTTCCGTAGCCCACGAATCGGTGCGGTAAAGGGAAACAGCTTTCGCAGGATTTGCGCGTTGTTATGATTCAGCGGAGCGGTGATAGTTCCTTCACGCTGTTCCGTTTCCGTGAATCCCGGATTCACTGCATATTCTGCGCCTTCGCCCGGAGCGACAATGATAAGGTCATGTTCCCCTTCATTCGCCATAAAGACGACCGACATTCCCGCCTTTTGTATTGATTTCTCATAGGCGTCAAAACCAAAATACTGCATACATACTCCTTTATAACTATTCAGTTATTCTCTCAAACATTAGGCTAAACGTTGATTGTTCAGTTTCAAGCATAACCTATCGTCTCCTTTTTCATAAACAGTTAGCCATTGCGTTTTCAGTTCCTTGCGAATCATCACTTTTTGCTCTTGCAGAAAGTACAATTCAAAGTTATTGTACATAAGACATCTTGGATTCTGTTTATAACAAAGTTCTCCGTTCCCCAGTTTTTATATATTTTACCTGAGCAAATACGTTTTGTAAAGTCTTTGTAAGTATTCAGCGGTGGACGGCGAGAAGGAGCGGCGCTTGGCGCTCTTCTGTCTCGCCACAGTCGCTTGGACTGGTTCGGCGACCGAACGTTACGCTTGCTGAACTGCTTGATAAGCTTGTCGAACCAGTCGAACTCACCGGTGTACTATTGTTTCAGTTGACAGTGGGTTAAGCGCTTGTGTATGCTGTGTATTATGGAAGCGGAGCAGCCACGCGAGATAAAAGACAGCGGTTTTAAGATACTCTTAGACAATCATGAGTTGTTCGCCGAATTTATGCGGGACTTTGTGCCGCTGGATATCTTCAAAGACCTGCGCGCCGAGGATATTGAGGACGTGAGCGGGCGTTACCCATCGCTGGAACATGACGAGATTGAGTCTGACATGGTGAAAAAAATACGCCTCCACGAGCCAGACACGCCACCGCTCTTTGTTATTGCCACCATAGAGCATGAGTCGCAGGTCAACTTTCGGGAATCATTTAAGGTACTGCGCTACATGGTGGAAATCTGGTACAACTATGAGGAAGAAGAGGATGCGCGGACGAATGAGGGAGAAAGCGGCGGCAGGAAGCGTCCCAGCCGCGCTAAAGGTTTTAAGTATCCGCCGATACTAGCGATAGCGCTTTTTGATGGCCCCGGTACTTGGAACGCGGAGAAGAACTTCATGAAGAAGGTATGGATGAATGATGTGTTCGCACCGTATATACCTTCATTTGAATATATTGTGGTAGATATAAACCGTTATGACCGGGACGCGCTGGTGAAGTTTGGCGATGCGCTTTCATTTGTGCTGTTGCTGGACAAGGTTCGCCGGGAGCAAGACTTACCCTTGCTGCGCGATTTACCGCCTGGGTTTATGGAGTTTATGAGTAGGCTTCCTGATGCCCTGAAAGATTTAATCATAAAAGTATTTCGGGCGTTTTTGGAGAAGGCGAAGATTCCACGTGAAACCATAGACGATATAACCTATCAAATCAAAGAGAGGAGAGGTGGAGGCATGTTTGAGCATGTTGAAATTGATTTTCAGGAAATCATCCGTCGGGAGAAAGAGCCTCTGGAGCAGGAACTCAAGAGGAAAGAACAGGAAATGCAAAGGAAAGAACAGGAAATGCAGCATAAGCAACAGACAACGATGGCGAATTTGCGTGCGCTGGGCCTGAGCGACGAACAGATCATGCAAGCGATGGGACTATAACTGATGAGTTTCTGCCTTTTGGTGGCAGGCAACATTTATAGTAGGGCGACCGCCAAGTCCGGCAATGGAACACGTGAAGGTGTGGCTCGCTATCAGCATCGTCCTTCAGGGCGGTCATTAGCAGTCCCTGATACGCCACAAACGCCGCTGAATGCACTGCTTCACGGGCGCTGGCGGCAATAGCCCTTACGGAGCATCTTAAACAGAAAGATGGTATGAATAATAGATTTGTTTAATAACATCAAAGATGCTATAGTAATGACATTAATATCATAGATCTTAGGGAAAACACGATTCATCTGCTCACACTCACAGGAAAACTTCCTCCTAACATAATTTTGACACAATCTTGTGGTATAATGGAAGTATGAAAGATAAACAAACAGTCTTAGTCGTGGACGATGAGCCAAAAATCCTTGAGGTGGTGAAGTCCTACCTTGAAATGAACGGGTTTAAAACCCTTTGCGCCAAAAATGCTAGGGAAGGAATGACGTTTTTTGAGGAACAGGAGACAGATTTGATACTCCTTGACCTGATGCTGCCCGATTTTTCTGGGGAGGAATTTTGTAAAAAGGTTCGGCAGGTGTCAAACATTCCTATCATTATGATTACCGCTAAGGTTAATGAGGAAAGTATTATTAACGGTCTTAATATCGGGGCAGACGATTATGTTACCAAACCGTTCAGCCCCCGTCAGCTTATGGCGCGTGTTCGGGCATCCCTGCGGCGAAACAAAAGACATGCTTCCGCCGGCAGTACTGACGGCTCGGACGGCAAGAAGAACGCTGTCGGGTTTCTTTCTTACGGCGACTTAATGATAGATATGGAAAACCGAATTGTTCGCAAAAATGGGGAAGCCCTCGCCTTAACCCGTGATGAATACAATATCCTTACCCTCTTAATGTCCCGTCAGGCTAAAATCTTTACCCGTGATGAAATTCTTGAGGCGGTGAAGGGAGATGATTTCGATGGCTTTGACCGTTCCGTTGATAGCCATATCAAGCGGCTGCGGGCCAGAATCGGGGACGATCCAAAAACCCCGAAGTATATCCTAACGGTCTACGGCATGGGTTACCGCTTAGGAGCGGCGCAATGAAAAAGTTGAGTTCAGCCTGCAAAAGCGACTGGCTTTGACCTACACCTTTTTTAATGGAACGGGAAGCGTTTTTCGGATAGTCTTAGTCCGCCAACATACAAGTAGCGTCAGTGCAGATCGTTTATGGTGTCTGACGGCTTTTGTTGAGGTAGTCCGCCTGCCAGTTCCTTGCACAATCGACCGCCCAAACTCCACACCCTAAAGAGTAAGTTGCTCTAGCTCATGGGTTATAGAACTGGTCTAACGCCATATAAGCAAAAGCTAATCATGGAAACATAGTGTAAAAATCGCTCAAGTGGCGGCACAGGATTCCGATACTTAGTTGTGAGAAGATAAGATGATACGGATGTCGCGTTTCTTACATAAAGCGTTGGCTTAGATGACATAAGTGTCGTATATATTTCTTTTCGCCATAATTATAAAAAGGATTTGCATTTATATATAGATAATTATATAAAAATACATTATGATAATTAACGTGAAAATAACAGGCATAACATATTCGCCGCTTCTATTCCATTTTTAGGAGTACAGAGAATCATGAATACTAACATCGAAGCGTTGTTACCTCACCGGTCGCCATTTCTCTTTGTTCATGAAATTGTCAGCGCCGATAGCGCTAAGATCGTAACCCGCTATATGTTTACTGACCAAGACTTCTTCTTTGCCGGACACTTTCCTCAGTATCCGGTGGTGCCAGGGGTTATCCTCATCGAGACAATGGCGCAATCTGGTGGTGCAGGTCTGCGGCTGCTGGGAACATTGGGCGCTGACGTACTGTTCTTCCTCGCGTCAGTGGATAAGGTGAAGTTCCGGCGGCAGGTACGTCCAGGAGAGGAAGTCCGTTGCGAGATCGAAAACTTACGGGTTTCCAGTAAGATGATTAAGCAAGCGGGTAAAGCCTATGTTGGCGACGAACTTGCGGCAGAAGCGGAATGGCTCTGTCTCACTCGCGCGGGCGCATAATACATTATAGGAGCATAGAATGCTTATAAAACCAATGGTGCGAAACAGCATCTGTCTCAACAGCCACCCAAAAGGGTGTGCAGCAGTGGTAGAACAGCAGATCGCCTATGTAAAGCAACACCTTAGACCCAGCACAGAAACGCCAAAAATGGCGCTGGTGATCGGTTGCTCTACTGGCTATGGGTTGGCGAGCCGTATTGCCGCAGGCTTTGGTTACGGCGCGGCAACAATAGGCGTGTCGTTTGAGAAGCCAGCATCGGCGACCAAGCCCGGCACTCCCGGCTACTACAACAACCTCGCCTTTGAACGCGCCGCTACTAACGCTGGTCTTGTCGTCAAGACCCTTGATGGCGACGCCTTTTCTAACGAAATGAAGGCGTCAGTCATTGATGCGGTGAAAACCATAGCCGCTACAGCGGGAATACCAGCGAAGATCGACCTTGTAGTCTATTCGCTGGCATCACCGGTGCGTACCGACCCCGGCGATGGCGTGATGTATCGCTCGGTGATAAAGCCTATCGGCGGGAACTATTCTGGCAAGACCCTCGACATGATGACTGGTAAACTCAGTATTGCCAGTGTTGAGCCAGCTTCGGCTGACGAAATCATCGGCACCGTCAAGGTTATGGGGGGTGAAGACTGGGAACTCTGGATTGACGCACTCGATAAGGCGGACGTACTGTCGCCGGCAGTACGAACCGTAGCGTATACCTACATCGGGCCTGAACTGTCGTGGGCGATTTACAAGAACGGTACGATAGGACGCGCTAAAGAAGACCTTGAACGGGCGAGTAATGCCATTAACGCCCGGCTTGCTGTTAATGGCGGGGCAGCGTGGGTATCGGTAAACAAGGCGGTGGTAACACGGGCAAGCGCGGTAATCCCTATCATTCCTTTCTATGTGTCATGCCTGTTCAAGGTGATGAAAGACAAAGGCATACATGAAGGCTGCATCGAACAGATTACGCGGCTCTATAAAGACCGCCTCTACGTTTCTGGAGGCGTGGTTCCGCTTGACGATGCGCGGCGCATCCGCCTCGACGACTGGGAAATGCGCGACGATGTTCAGGCAGCAGTCCTCGCCTGCATGGAAAGCGTTACTGACGAAACCGTGTTTACCGCTACTGATCTTACGGGTTTTAAGCACGATTTTCTTGAGGCGCATGGCTTTGATGTTAGGGGTGTTGACTACGACGCCGATGTTGATCCATCAACAATATAGGAATTATTATTATGAATGACAATTTATTGATAACAATACTGGACAAATTCAGTGCCAGTGATATAGCCGAACTTGACTTTGATGACGGGAAGATACATCTGGTACTGCGGAAGAAGGGTCTTACATCAGCAGTAGCATTGCATAGCCCAGCGCCGGAATCTCTTGCAGAAAAAAAACCGGCAATAGCCTTGCCGCCAAAAAGAGCGAGGAGTTTACCCAAGCCGGAGAAGGTACTGGAAGGTATCTCGCTTAATCAGGCCGAAATCGACGCTGTACTGAACCATAGAATAGAAGATACAGCGCCAAAAACAGAGTCCATAAACAGCCCTATCGTGGCAACGTTTTACGCAAGCCCAACGCCAGATGCGCCGCCATTCGTAAAACCAGGTATAAAAGTAAAAGCAGGCGCGACGCTCTGTATCCTTGAGGCAATGAAGATGATGAACCAACTCGAAGCCGAGTTTGACTGTGAGATTGTCTCCGTCAAAGTTGCTACTGGGGACCTTGTTGAGTTTGGTCAGCCCTTATTTGAAGTTGAGCGCCTTACATGATCAAACGATTGCTCATAGCGAACCGCGGCGAGATCGCGGTTCGTATCATCAGAACCTGTCGGGAACTCGGCATTAAGACTGTGGCGGTATACTCTACTGCTGACAAGGACTGTCTGCACGTCCGACTTGCGGACAAGGCAGTGTGTATCGGGCCGCCGCCGTCGTCGCAGAGCTACCTCAACCCTAACAACCTACTGATGGCGGCGATAAACACCAATAGCGATGCTATTCATCCGGGCGTTGGCTTTCTGTCTGAAACAGCCTCCTTTGCGCGCCTTGTCCAAGACAACGGCCTCATCTTCATTGGGCCGAACCCTGATGTCATTGAGCTTTTGGGCGACAAGGTGCAGGCGCGGAAGACCGCCGCGCGATTCCGTTTGTCAACAATTCCCGGTACGGTTGATGCCATTACCGATCTTGACGCGGCGTGTAAGGCTGCGCGGGACGTGGGCTTTCCCCTAATCATCAAGGCTGCCTCTGGCGGCGGCGGTAAAGGTATGCGTATTGTGCGGAGACAGGCTGAACTTGCCGAAAACTTCGCCCTGGCTACTGCTGAAGCAGAGGCAAACTTCGGCGATAAGCGTGTTTACCTTGAGCGTTTCTTGGAAAATTTCCGCCATGTAGAACTACAGATGCTCGCCGATGGTAAGGGCAATGTGACGGTGCTGGGCGAACGCGACTGTTCAGTACAGAAACACCACCAAAAGCTCATTGAGGAAAGTCCGTCTGTGGGTATAACACCCAGATTGCGTCACAGTATGAGCCGAGACGCGACAAATTTGTTTCGGGAACTCAAGTATCAGGGCGCGGGAACTATCGAGTTCTTGGTTAAGGGTACTGTTTTCTTCTTTATGGAAGTAAACGCCCGCGTTCAGGTGGAACATCCGGTGAGTGAGGCTGTTACCAACATCGATATTATCCGCGAGCAAATCCTTGCCTGTACCGAAGGGCGTATGGATATCCCCTCTTGGATTATACGGATGAACGGCTGGGCAATAGAGTGCCGTATCAACGCGCTAAGCCCTGGGCGCATCACCCGTCTGGAAGTACCCGGCGGTCCGGGCGTCCGCTTTGACTCATTCCTCTATACTGGTTACACCGTGTCTCCGTATTACGATTCAATGGTAGGCAAACTCATTGTTCACGCGCCCACGCGCGAGCGCGCCATCCACCGCATGAAACGCGCCTTAAACGAACTCTGTATCGAAGGAATCAAGACGAACCAGCAAGAACAACAGTATATAATAGAAGAAAACGTGTTTCGCTCCGGTAACTTCGGGAACGCCTACTATGAGCAGACGTTCGGCGCGACTTAGAACACGGCGCTGCTTAGAATAGCGCCGTACAGAACTAGGCTCCAGCTACTATACCTTAAAACATGGTTTGTATATCTTTGAATAAACCGACGACATGCCGAAGATAACCTAAGCGTCTGACAGACTGACGCATAAGGCGTACTAATAAGAACAAAGGGAGATATGGCGTTTATGTCTGACACTAGTACCCAGCCCTGTCCATCGTGCGGGGCGCAATATACGGAGCAAGAGATTGCCGCCGCAATCAAGACCTGTCCAGCTTGCGGCCATCACTACCGTATGGAACCAGCGGAGCGTATCCAGTACCTCGCGGACGAAGACTCCTTCATCGAATGGTTCCCTAATCTACGCTCGCTCAACCCTATCGAACTTGCCGGCTATGAGGCGAAGCTCGACCAAGCTGAAGCTAAGGCGCAGATGAAAGATGCCGTCATTACTGGTACTTGTACCATTGAGGGGAAGCCGCTGGTACTAGGACTTATGTCCTTCAACTTCATGGGCGGGTCCATGGGTTCAGTTGTGGGTGAGAAAGTTACTCGCGCACTACTCACGGGCGCGGAGAAACAGCTGCCAGTGGTGCTGTATACAACATCAGGCGGGGCGCGTATGCAGGAGGGTATCTTCTCGCTCTTGCAGATGGCGAAGACATCCAGTGCAGTTGCCGAATTGGACAAGGCTGGCGTGCCGCTGTTTGTTGTACTGTGCGACCCTACCACCGGCGGCGTTATCGCGTCCTTTGCAATGCTGGCGGATATTATACTTGCCGAACCTGACGCGCTCATTGGCTTTGCCGGTCCCCGCGTTATTGAAGGTACAATACGGCAGTCTCTGCCGGAAGGGTTTCAGCGGGCAGAGTTTCAGCTTGAGAAGGGCTTTGTTGACCTCATTGTTAAACGACAGGAACAGCGGCACATCATCGCCCAGCTCATTGAACTTCATAAAACGCCTTCAAAGGTTTTGGGAGGATTAGCATGAATAGTGTGATACTGCAGAGTAAGTTTGAGGACCTGAAGAAACTCGTATTAGAGGCGGGCATTGACGCGACAAAGGAACTAGACCAGCTTGGGGAAAAGATACAGGCCGAGTCCCATATAGAGGCAACATGGCGACGGGTTGAGCTTGCCCGCCATCCTGAGCGTCCATACTCTCTGGACTATATCCACCGTATTTTTGACGGTTTCATAGAACTGCACGGCGACAGGCACTTTGCCGATGATCCGGCTATTGTGGGCGGACTCGGTTTCCTTGAGGGGCAGCCGGTTACAATACTCGCCAATCAAAAGGGACGTACACTCAAGGAAAATATGCGCCGTAACCATGGTATGGCGAACCCCGAAGGTTACCGTAAGGCGCTGCGCCTGGCAAAGCAGGCGGAAAAATTCCATCGTCCTATTGTTACCTTTGTTGATACCGCCGGCGCGTATCCTGGTCTTGGCGCAGAGGAGCGTGGCATTGGTGAGGCAATCGCCCGTAACCTGAAAGAATTCAGTCAGCTTAAAACGCCGATTGTCTGCGTCATCATTGGCGAAGGTGGTTCCGGCGGCGCGCTGGGTCTCAGCGTCGGCGACAAGGTATATATGCTGGAAAATGCTATATACTCGGTGATCAGCCCTGAAGGAGGCGCGTCGCTCCTCTTGCGTGATGTGGCAAAGGCTAAGGATGCGGCGGCAATGCTTCGTATCACCAGCGAAGACCTGCTAGAGTTCAAAGTCGTAAACGGCGTTGTTCCAGAGCCGCCTGGCGGCGCTCACATTGATCCTTATGCCACTGCCGCCCTCATCAAAGAGATACTGACGCGGGACATCAGAGACCTCTCCACCCGCAACCCTTCGGTATTGGTGCGTTACCGTAACCAAAAGATACGCAAAACCGGAATATGGAACGAGGACAGCGGGGCGTAAAAGCGCCCCATCACCCTGGTCTGGCGTATATTGACAGGGAAGGCTCAGGCTAGTTTTGCCGGATGTCCAGTACGAATAGATAGTAAAATTTTTGATAACAGTATAAAGTATATGCAGCCAATGAACGATAGTATAAGCAAGGTATGTCATTGTACAAGTACCGAGCGCTTCCATACCAGTACAGTGAATACCTACAATTTGTACGGGAAGTCTCCGTACATGTACGGGAAGTCTCCGTACATGTACGGGAAGTCTCCGTACATGTACGGGAAGTCTCCGTACATGTACGGGAAGTCTCCGTACATGTACGGGAAGTC
>JAIRMT010000013.1 GCA_031258505.1 Treponema sp. | reverse complement strand
TACTTGTCGAAAAGTGCTTGACAAACGGTCTTGTTAAGAGAGTATAATGGGAGCCGGGAGCCGGGAGCCGGGAGCCGGGAGCCGGGAGCCGGGAGCCGGGAGCCGGGAGCCGGGAGCCGGGAGCCGGGAGGAAGATAACTATAGACTAGCAGATGTCTAGCGGACATCTGACGTTTCATCAAGACCATGCTAAGATTCTATCGTGCTGTAAGAAAAATATCAAGAGGGTTTTAGAGGATTTTTAAAAAATTTGAGTTACTGGGACGAGAGGACATAAGATATAGGCGAAGCTCGCGCCGAGTATGGCAGACATCCAACCAGTGCCAGGCATCTAACCTTGGCACAAGACCGTGCTACACTTAATGGCAAGGAGAAAGCATGAATACAAAACAGTATCCCATGTTCTGGACATGGATGGGCTATGACCCGTCTGCGGATTTTGACGCCGCGTGCGCGCGTATGCGGGAAACCGGTATTGACGGCGTACAGTTGAATGCAGCTACACCAGAAGACTACCGAAAGGCAGTGGCTATTGCCCGTAACTACGGCATTGAGGTGTATGCTTGGGTGGTTACGATGAACGTCGAGAAGTCTCAGGGGGTGGACAAGCTGCTTGTAGAACACCCGGACTGGTTCAGCGCGAACCGGCTCGGGCAGAGTATTACGGAAACTAAGGCGTATGTTGATTACTACAAGTTTTTGTGTCCAGCTCTGCCGGAGGTACGCAAGTTCATTAAGCAACGAGTGCGGGCGTTCTGCGAAGTCGATGGCCTTAACGGGATTTCCATTGACTATCATCGCTTCGTGGATGTAATCCTGCCGACAACGCTGTGGCCAAAGTATGATGTGGTGCAAGATCGGGAATATCCGCAGTGGGACTATGGGTATCATCCAGCCATGATCGCCGCGTTCAAGGAGCGCCACAGCTATGATCCCCGCAAGCAGGAAGACCCGTCATGCGATGAGACCTGGCTGAACTTCCGTTGTGAGCAGATCACTGAAGTTGCTAATGAAATCGCGGATGTGGTTCATTCTTATAGCAAGGTAATGGCCGCGTCGCCGTTTCCCACGCCCAAGATGTCGCGTTCCATGGTACGGCAGGATTGGGGGAAGTGGAATCTGGATATCGTGTTCCCTATGGTCTATCACGATTTTTATACTGAAGACGCCAGCTTCATCGCTGACTGCACTCTCGAAAACCTGCGGGACAAGAAGCCGGAAACCACGCTCTACTGCGGCCTTATGATTAAGGATACCCTGGCTGTAACCGAGTTCATGGATGCGGCGCTGAACAACGGAGCTGAAGGCATTTCCATTTTTACGATAGACTCGATTCGTTCCCCGGAAGTTCGCGCCGCGTTCCGCGCTTACGCGGATGCTGCCCGCGTCCGCCGCGCTGCGTCAGGCTATCAAACGCCGCTTAACAAGAGCGTCGTGGTCGATCCGTTTGAAAAAGAAGGGGTTATGCGGCTGATTCACGAAAAGATGCGAGAATACACCAAAGGCAAGGAACTCCGCCTGGGTGAGTACCGCCTTTGTAAGGAATTCGGGGTTACGAAGCACTACGAAGTGAACGACGCGAGCAGCGGTATACGTTTTGACGTTGCCTTTTATTTCTACGGCGGGATTCTATCCGGTTGGATCGTAAGAAAGCTCTGAGGCGTACTGCTGTTTGTAGACTTGCAGTTCCGGCGCGTCCGGGGCCAGCGCAAGCGCCTGTTTGAGGTAGAAAACCGCGTGGCGCTCATCGCCTTGCCGCCGGTATACCTCGAACAGGCCCACCAGAGCCACGAGGTTGCGGGGGTCTTCAAAGTTACTGGAACGCAGGTCCTCCAGCGCCTCTGTATCGTTATCCCGCAGGCGGCTTCGCAGATAGTAATACTGAGACTTCACGCTTCCGCTGTTCAGGTCTGCGAGGCGGCTTTCGATAAGGCGGCTGGCCTCGTCGCGGGCGCCGGTCTCGACAAAGGCAGTAACCAGGGCGAGAGTTCCTTCCTCGCTGGTTGGTTTCTGTTGATGGAGCTCCTGGGCATAAGCCAGCGCCGCTTGCGTATTTCCCCGTCCATTCTCAACTTTGTAGGCGTCCAGAAGATGAGCGGCGCGGGACTCTTCAAGTACACGGTCAAGATACACAGCCGCCTCATCCCAGTCTTTGCGGTTCAGCGCGTCCTGAAACGCCAGGTCAATAACGGAAAACACAGGGTCTTTTTCATTAAGCAGGCTTTTCAGCAGGGAACGGCCTTCGTTCTGGTCATCTTCTCGTCGTGATTCCAAAAGCAGACGGGCGGTGTAGATCGATATTTCATCATTAACCATAGGAGACTTGAGAATGGCGCGAAGGTAGGTGAGAGCCGCATCCGGGTTGCGGTAGCCTTCGGCTTGTATTCTCGCGCGCAGGAACAGATAGAGGCGGTTATTCGGGTTTATGGGAGCGTACTGTTCAAGTGCGGCCTGCGCCTGAACAAGCTGTCCCTCTTCCACAAGCACACGGGCGCGCATGAGGGTAAAGTCAGCGTCTTTGCTGTCCTTCTGGAGTATCTCCGCAATGGCCGATTCAGCGCGGGACCAATCCTGATTGTTGTAATAGTTAAGGGCAAGCTGACGTTTAATCGCCATGTTGTCCGGGTAGCTGTTGACCATTTCCTGCAACATACTGGTGGCTGTTTGTTTCTGGCCGCTTGCGTCCATAACCCGCGCAAGCCCAATCGCGGCTGGGTAGCAGGCTGCCGAGCGAGCGACAGCGCGTTCAAATGAAGATCGCGCCTCTTTCAGACTGCCGGTATGCTCATAGATAAGCCCCAGAAAATACGGCGGCAGCACGGAATCGGGGTTGAGTTCCGCTGCCCGTCTGACATCTGGCAGGGCTGTGGCGTAAGGTTTTGCTCCGCTTGGCGCGAAAAAAGCCAGAAACGGTAGAATGTACTCAAAAAAATCTTGTGAATCATCTGGCGGTGAGATATACACCCCCTGAGCGACGTTTCTGATTATTTTGGTATAGACATGACTCGGCGATGGATCGGCTACGGGAAGCGTTGTTGTAATATCGGGATAGAGCATCTTGAACAGGGTAACAATTACATAGTTCATATTTCTGCCGAATTCGCTTCCGCCGAGATCTCTGCTTCGGATCAGCTCCAGCGCCTCATTCAGCGAGTCCGGTATCCCGCTCTCGGTCAGTGCGCGGATATCATCGGCAATGCCGCCTCCACGCGGCAATGCCGCCTCCACGCCATTCGTCAGCGGCGCTTGAGCAGGCAGAGGCGTTTCCTGTATCCGCGAGAAAGCGCAGGCCAGCGTCATAAGGCTGATAAAAAAACACAGCCAGAGGGGATTTAATACTATGCCTTTGGGAGATTCTTTATTTTGAAGTCTCATCTTTTGTAGTATCGGCATTGGTGTTCTTTGTTCCTACTGCAAGCAAGACCAGAATAAGTCCCGCAAGCACTACGAGGAGAGGCCACCACTGCAAAACAAACTGGGTAAACGAGAAGGGAACCATATCAAACGAAAACACGAGGAGTATACAGCCTAGCACGATAAAGGTAACAGACGGAACAATATACCGGAAGCGAAGCGCTCTAAAGCGATTCCAACCTGCGGGAATCAGCGCCAGTCCAGAGAATAACGAAAGGAGCGGCCATGCCTGAAAAAAAGGGACAGGGAAGATATTCAGCGCGGACAAGAAGAGAAAAAGCCCGACCAGGATAAAAAACGTTGAGAAGAAAAGATATACGGAACGCTTGAACCTGTTCGGGTTAAGCTTGACTGCCAGCGTAGCGCAAAACGCCCCGACCAGTACAAAGAAGAAAGATACCAACACTGAAACCTGTGAGATACCGGTAAGCGTTCCTAAAAGAAAAGCGATTCCTACTAACATTAAAAACAGACCAAAGCTAAAGATGAATCGTACAAGTATTTTTTGCATCGCAGTAATATGCATAACATGAATATATCAATTCAACACCAAGTGGCGCAAGACTGCATAGGCAATCACCAGGATAAACGCATAGAAATTCCCCAGGCATACTCCCATGCAGCTATAGATGCGTTCAAGACGACCAGCATACGACGATGAGGAAGCATGAGGCGCAAAATCTGCAAACGATAAAACAGGCGGCTCTGGCGATATTGTCAATGGTACAGAGTGTGAAAGGTATGAGATGCGGTACTCTCTTTGATAAGAGACGCTCTAAGCCTTCCCTAGGAACTAACACCTAGTTCCTCTAGGAACTAACGCCTCGTTCCTTATGGGAACTAACACCTAGTTCCTCTAGGAACTAACACCTAGTTCCTTTAGGAACTAACACCTAGTTCCTCTAGGAACTAACGCCTCGTTCCTTATAGGAACTAACGCCTAGTTCCTCTAGGAACTAACGCCTCGTTCCTTAGGGGAACTAACCGCTCGTTCCTTAGAGGAACTAACGCCTAGTTCCTCTAGGAACTAACACCCTGTTCCTAGAGGAACTAACGCCTAGTTCCTCTAGGAACTAACGCCTAGTTCCTTAGGGGAACTAACGCCTCATTCCTACGGGATTAACCGCAAAGGTATTGCGGTTAATCCTCAAACTGCAGCGCTAACTTCTAAAACCTCACTTATACAGTGAATCCGGCACACCGGGCAGGGCAATGAAGACGTTCCGCGTAAGGGCGTCGGGGTCAACGTCGCTGTCCACCAGATTGATTCTCTGGAGGTCGCGCGTATTACGGGAAATCGCCACTTCCGCCTCGCTCACCGAAGCCCTAAAGTTGTAGGTCTTGAGTATGGCGGCGTTTACCTCTGGATCGCCGGCCACATACTTTCGCTCATCAAGAATACGGGCGGTCTCATCAGGGTTCTCCTGCACAAAGGCTGCGGCTTTCTGAATAGCGCGGGTGAACTTTGCCGCAGCTTCGGGATGATCCTTCACAAAGTTGGCTGAAGCAACTACCACACAGCAGAATTCGTCCTTGAGGTAGTCGTCTGTAGCCTGATTGATGATTACCCTAGCCTTTCCTTCCTGCTCAACGATGTAAGCGGTCGGGTCTCCAAGCGCGATGGCGTCAACCTGTCCCCGCTCAAGCGCCAACGGGAGGTCTGCCTGCTGATAGATCAGCCACTCAACCTCAAGGTTATCGGCGGTAACGCCAATGCCTAGTTCCGCGAGATAGCGCTGGGTGATGACCGTGCCGCTGGATGCCATGCCGGTTGTGCCGATTCGCTTGCCGCGAAGGTCTGCGGGCGTTTGTATATCAGAATCAACGCGTACCAGTACCTTCTGGCAGCCCGTGTGTATGCCCAGGGGAATCTTCACGTCAAGACCATTGGCAATGGGCTGAATGAGCGTGGCCAAAAGGTTGTTGGTAACATCAACCGCGCCGGTGGTGAGCAGGAGGTTGGCCTGACCTGTCTCAATAGCGACAGAATCCCACTTGAGTCCCTCTTCCTCGTAGTAACCGAAATGCTCGGCGATGACGAAAGGTGAAGTACAAAGACCGACGGAGACTGACCGTCCGATCTTGACCACATAGTTCGGGTCTTCCGCTGCAGCAGCGGAAGTTCCCTGATTCTGACCTCTTGCGTGGACGCTAAGTACCGCCACGCAAACCAATGAAAGCAAAAGGATAGCTTTTTTCATAGTTTATATCCTCTCCTTAAAAAGATGTTCTCCGTCAACGACGGTTTTTTCACAAGTTGTACTCCGGTTCCTGCTTTGCGCCCGCGAAGTGCAGGATTTGTAGTATCTTCGCTCGCAGGTCGAGGAAGTCCGGGTCGTCGCGCTGTCGCGGACGGCCAATCTCCACTGTAATCATCTTTTCAATCTTAGCCGGGCGCGCTGACATGACCACGATGCGGTCAGCCATGTAAATCGCCTCATCAACATCATGCGTAACCATGACCATAGTCATTCGACGTTCTTCCCATATCTTGAGAATCTCGTCCTGCATATTCATGCGGGTAAAGGCGTCAAGAGCGCCCAGAGGCTCGTCAAGCAGGAGCGCTTTTGGGTTATTGATGAGGGTCCTGGCCAGCGACGCCCTCTGCGCCATACCGCCGGAAAGGTGGTGAGGATAGGACTTCTCAAAGCCCTCAAGCCCCACGAGCTTGAAAAACCCGGGAATGTTCTGTTTTTCTTCACGATAGACCCCACGCGCCCGCAGCCCGAAGGCGATGTTCTCCCAGATGGTTTTCCACGGGAACAGGGTTGGGTCCTGAAACACCAGCCCTCGCTCATGTCCCGGCGCTTGTATCTCGGCGTCATCCAAAAAAAGTGAGCCGCTATCGCTTTGGGTAAGTCCAGCGATGAGCCGCAGCAGGGTTGACTTCCCGCATCCGGATGGGCCGATGAGAGAAATAAACTCGCCGCTTTTGAAAACAAGGCTGATGTTATCCAGCACGGTAATATCAGCCGCGCCTTCTTGAGGAAAGGTTTTAGTTACACCGTTGATCCGTATGGTTCCGCCATGTACTGCTGTTTGCATATTTTCACCTACCACCGAATTGTGCCTTTCTGCCAACTCAGGACGCGATTGCGAATCTTGAACTGGAGGTTAATGAGGAGTGAAAAGGTTATGGCAATCACGATGAGCGCTGCGTACACCTGTGAATACGCCATGGTTTCCCTCTGCCAGTTGATGTACCAGCCAATGCCGAACTTACAGCCGATCATTTCAGCGGCCATAAGGGTTAGGAATGACGACGATGTGCCGTTAAACAGGCCCGCGAAGATGTTTGGCGCGGCGCCGGGTAGGGCGATGGAAAGCACATTCCGCAGATTGCTCGCTCCCAAGGTGCTTGAAACCTCGAAGTAACTTTTCCGCACATTGAGGATGCCTGAACTGGTGAGTACCGTTGTGGGGAACCAGACTCCCAGGGCGATGAGGAACAGCGCTGCATCGGTCGCTTTTGTGAAGACCACCAGCGCGATGGGTATCCAGGCGGTTGATGGAATCGGTCCCACGATTCGGATACAGGGCATGATCCAGTAGTTCCAGCGCTGGCTCCAGCCGATGAGCGTACCGGTTAGCACCCCAAGCAGCGCGCCGAGGAAGAAGCCGCCCAGCAACAAACGGAGCGAGTAGACTAGGCAGCGCAGTATAAAGAACCAGTCTGTGAGAAATACATACACGATCCGTTCCGGCGATGGGAAATAGAGGCTGGGAATCAGGTCGAACTTGACGGTGATGAGGTTATACAAGTTGAGCAGAAGAAACGCTACCCCCAGAAACCATGATTTATACGTGAACCGTTCCCGATACCGGCTGTTAAAGAGACTCACCACCGCGAGTATTGCCAGTACCCCGATAGCAACGACGTTGAACCAGGTGAACCACGGTAGAACCTTGGTGCGATACGTTGACGCTACTGGCAGCGCGGTATGCAGTACCTGGGTAAAGGCGACCGAGACGAGTGGGATCAGAGTGCGCCAGTCAAAATGGATGGACAGCGCCGAGTCTTTGCCAACGCTTAGGCCATTTGACGCAGTGCTTATACTTAGTTCCGACATAAAAGCTCCTTTGCTTATAATACCTACTGATTTACTAAGAATGTATCTTGTAAAACATCAAGTGTCAATAGGTTTCAAGGTTTTTTATAAAAAACCTTGAATCGCTTGACCTCTATATCACCCAATCCCAAAAGCCGTCCTGGACAAGCTCGGCGCGGGCGCTCTGGTCTACCTTGTACTGCATTTCCAGATTTTTCACGCTAACCCTAGTTTTTTCCGGTACCGACTTGGTGATAAAGGCGCTGCTGCCGATTACAACTCCCTCACCGATAATCGTAGCGCCGCCGAATATGGAAGCGCCTGAATAGATCGTTACATGATCTTCAATGGTGGGATGGCGTTTAGTTCCTTTAAGAGCCTGACCGCCTCTGGTGGAAAGCCCGCCCAGAGTTACGCCCTGGTATATTTTTACATGGTTACCGATGATCGTTGTCTCTCCAATGACAATTCCGGTTCCGTGGTCAATGAAGAAATGATGTCCGATTACCGCGCCGGGGTGAATGTCGATGCCAGTAACGCTATGCGCATGTTCGGTCATAATTCGGGGAATGAGCGGGACATCAAGTTCGTATAGCGCATGTGCCAGACGGTAGACCATGATAGCGTATATTCCCGGATAGGACGAGATTATTTCATCTTTGCTGAACGCCGCAGGGTCGCCGTCAAAGGCGGCGGAAACATCGGAGACAAGATATTCCCGGATTTCCGGCAATCTTGACAAAAACGTAAAGGCAATATCACTGGCCTGTTCTTGAAAAAATAAACCGCTGCTTGCCTTTTCCGCCGGGGAAACTGCCGTGTCATCAAGATGACACAGTGCTTTAGCCAGCTCCGGGGTGAGATCATGGATAACTTCTTCAAGCAAATCTCCAGCGTAATATTCTATCAAGTCAGCGGAAAGATGTTTCTTGCCAAAATAGCCGGGAAAAATAAGTTTGCGCAGCCGCTCAAGAATATCAATGATGACACTCCGGTTAAGCTGATTTTCCGCATCGACTTTTATAATTTCCGCATGATCCCGGTAACTCCGTGACAGTATGTCAACCAGATGTTTTACTTTTGTATTGGTTTCGTGTTGCATAGTTACTCCTCAGCCGATTGCTTGTTCTAAATCGGCGATTATGTCTTCCGCGTTTTCCAGCCCCACAGAAAGACGAAAAATCCCCTCACCAGCAAATGCTTTCCACGATTCAAGCTGCTTTGGGGTATCAAGCCTGAACGAGGTTTTTAAAAGCTCTTCGCTGTTAAGATAAAAAATCAACGAGCGGTGATGACCCAGGGAAACTGCGTAATGGATTATCTTCAGCTTTTTCGCCAGGGCAATGGCGGTTTCTTTGCCTTTTTCTGTTTGAAAGGTTACCATGCCGGAAAAATTCTTCATCTGCCGCTGGGCGAGTTCATGCTGGGGGTGAGACGGTAGGCCAGGGTAGATCAGTTTTACCACTTTTGGATGGCTTTCAAGAAATGCGGCTACCTTGAGCGCGTTTTCCTCGTGAGCCTTCATGCGTAGGGGAAAAGTGGCAAGCCCCCGGAGAATCAGCCAGGCATTAAAGGGGCTTAGGGTTCCACCCAGACGGACTGCGGTTTTTTTGCGAAGCGGCGCAAGGTCTGCGGCTCTCCCCAGAATCGCGCCGCCCAGCGCGTCGCCGTGGCCGCCTAGATACTTGGTTAGGGAATGGATAACGAAGTCCGCCCCCAACGCAAGCGGTTTAGTTCCAGCGGGGGTGGCAAAAGTTGAATCCACCGCAAGAAGGGCATTTGCCTTATGCGCTATATCAGCGGCAGCCGCAATATCCGTCAAGCGCAAGAGCGGGTTACAGGGGGTTTCGATATAAATGAGCCGGGTATTAGGCCGCACCGCCTCACGCAGTGCGTCTAAATCTGAAGTATCAACTTTACTAATCTGAAACCCCAAACCCGGAAACAGTTCATTGGCAGCCTCCGACACTGCGGCGTAGGTAACATCGCTCACCACCGCGTGGTCCCCAGCTTTGAGTGTATGCAGCAGCAGGGCAGTGGCAGCAGCCATGCCACTTGCAAAGGCCACAGCAGTCTCCGAACCCTCCAAGGCAGTGAGTTTTTCCTCAAGCTGTCTGATGGTAGGGTTGCCCCACCTGGTATACACAAAGGGATCGTTTTCACCCATACCCTCGACGGAAAATCCTGTGTCAGCCTCTACCACAAAGGTAGTGGACATGACCAGGTTTGGCGCGGAAGCGCCGGTAAGCGGATCGGGAAATTCACCGGCGTGAATTGACAGCGTCTGATCGCCGATACGGTCGGCACATAATTTTTTTTGCTTCATACCAGCTCTCCTACTGCCGTTACAAGCTTGTCAATCTCGCCCAACGTGTTGTACAAGGCAACAGAGGGGCGAACGGTTCCTTCAAGGCCAAAGAATCGGTGTACTGGCTGGGCGCAGTGATGCCCGGCGCGGACGGCGATTCCCCGACTTGAGAGATGTTTACCTACTTCCTCAAGGCTGTGTCCTTCAAGCACGAAGGAGAGGACGCTCGCCTTTTCAGCGGCTGTTCCAATGAGACGCAGGCCGGGAATCTTCGCAAGTTCTTTCATGCCGTATTGCAGGAGTTCGTGTTCCCATGCAGCGATATTCTGTATGCCAATCTCCGAAACATAGTCCAGCGCCGCGCCCAGACCCACCGCGTCCGCAATGCTGCCAGTACCTGCCTCAAATTTCGCGGGCGGCTTGTGATAGAGGGTACGCTCAAAGGTAACATCGAAAATCATGTTACCTCCACCTTGGTATGGCTGGGCTGCTTCCAGAACATCGCTTTTACCATAAAGCGCCCCTATACCTGTTGGCCCGAAAATCTTATGCCCCGAAAACACGAAAAAATCAGTGTCCAGAGCCGCGACATTCACCGGAATATGCGACACAGACTGCGCCCCGTCAATGAGGATTCGCACTCCGCGGGCATGAGCGATGTGTACCAGTTCCTCCACTGGCGCAATCGTGCCTAAAGCGTTTGACACATGGGTTACTGCGGCAAAGCGGGTGCGGCTGTTAAAGAGTTTTTCGTACTCCGAAAGAATGAGCTGGCCGCTTTGGTCAATCGGCGCAACCCGCAGAACCGCTCCAGTTTCAGCGGCGATAAGCTGCCAGGGGACAATGTTGGCGTGGTGTTCCAGCATGGTAAGAATTATCTCGTCCCCAGCTTTGAGCAGCGGTTTGACATAAGCCTGTGCCACAAGATTTATCCCTTCAGTAGTTCCCCGTACATACACAATATTGTCCGGCGAGGGCGCGCCTAAAAAGCAGGCAATCTTCGCCCTGGCTTCCTCGTAGGCGTTGGTAGAACGTGCCGCCAGTTCATGCGCTCCTCGATGGACATTGGAATTCTCGTGTTCATAATAATAGGACAGGCGCTCAATTACCTGCCTGGGTCGCTGGGTAGTAGCCGCGTTATCAAACCACACCAGGTCATGGCCGCCTGATACCTTTTCCGCAAGAATGGGGAAATCAGCGCGTATGGAATCAAGGGAACGATGACCGACTGAAACGCCCTGTGTTTTGGCGTAGAGTCTGGCGCCGCTGGCTTGACGCGCTGCGGAACCGCTATGCTCCAGCTTTTTTTCTTTGGGAAGCACAACCGGCGAATAGGCGTTAGGCGAAATGACCTCTGACACTGGCTGCGGGGACCTGCCTGCGGGCGCATTGCCGAATTCAGGGAAATAGTTCGCGGCTAACGCGGCTATCTCTGCCGCAGACGGCAAGCCCCACTCTGAAAAACTAAACCGGCTGTTGGGTATATTCATAGTAATCTCCTACCTCCACGTCTTCCAGCACGGCCACAGCATCATCAGCGAGAATGGCTGCGGAGCAGTACACCGAGAGGAGGTACGAGGCAACGCCATTATCGTCAATGCCCCGAAAACGCACCGAAAGACCGCGACTCTGTTCGCCCGGAACGCCAGCCTGGTAGAGGCCCACAACACCGCGTTTGGCTTCACCGGTACGGACTAACAGGATATTGGTCTTGCCGGTTTTGGCTTTGGGGTTCTTGAGGCCGTCCACAAAGAGCTTGTCCGTGGGAATAAGAGGAATGCCCCGCCACGCGATAAAAATTCCTCCGGCAATAGTTACCGTTACCGGCGGGACGCCCCGACGGGTGCATTCCCGCTCAAAGGCGGCGATAGCGCGAGGATGAGCCAGGAAGAAACTCGGCTCTTTCCATACTTTGGTGATGAGTTCATCCAAGTCGTCGGGCATGGGGCGGCCGTAGCGGGTTTGTATACGCTGACTGTCCACGGCGTTTTTGAGGAGGCCGTAATCATCGCTGTTGATGATTTGACTCTCCTGCCGCTCCTTGAGGCTTTCAACTGCCAGCTTTATCTGTTCCTGAGTCTGGTCATACGGCGAACTGTAGACATCTGAAACTTTAGTGTCCACATTGATAATCGTGGATATTGAGCTGAGTTGATACTCCCGCGGTTTTGAAACGTAATCCACGAAGCCCTGGGGAATCTCAACTTTTTTCGGGTCCTGGCTGCACAGAACGTCAAGAGGCGTTTCGCCCTCAGCGACCCGATTAACCCGGTAAATACCCGCTTCAAGTCCTTTGAATTCCAGTACCCTTGTAAGCCATTTAGGGGTAAGGGAGCCAAACTGGGGCGGTGTTTTTGTAACATTCGCAAGCTGATATGCCGCGCTCCGTCCCAATGCGTTGATTGTCTTTTCTGCCATAATCATTCTCCTTTCTATTTAATAAACAGGCAGCAGCCTGTCCACTTCCCGCGCCCAGCCGTTCACACCGTCTTTCAAGTTGAGCAGCCGGCCCTTGTAGCCAGCCTCGCGTAAGGCGTGAATGGCGAAAACACTCCGCTGTCCAATTTTACAGATGAATACCGAGTCAATCGCTGGGTCAAACTCGTCAATGCGGCGGGTCATCTGCCCCAGAGGGATTGACTTTGCGTTGGGAAACTTTGCGATTGCCCGCTCGTGAGGTTCCCGGATGTCGATGATTTGTACTGGAACGCCCGCATCCAGCCGGGATTTCAGTTCTGTTGCGCTGATGGTTTCTATGGGTTCCGCCTCATCGCTTTTTTTAAGGCCGCAGAATTGCTCGTAATCAATCAACTCATGGATTGTGGGGTTTGCGCCGCAGATAGGGCAGGCGCTTTCTTTGTCCAGAACGAGTTCCCGAAACTTCATTTTCCATGCGTCAAAAAGAAGCAGCCGCCCGATAAGGCTTGCGCCATCCTCTTCCCGGAAACCGGTAATGAGTTTGATTACTTCGTTTGCCTGAATACAGCCGATGATGCCGGGCAATACCCCGACAACGCCGCCTTCGGCGCAGGAGGGTACGAGTCCCGGCGGCGGCGGTTCCGGGTACAGGCAGCGGTAGCAAGGTCCTTCTTTGGCGAAGAAAACCGAAACCTGCCCTTCAAATTGAAATACCGAGCCATACACATTGGGCTTTCCCAATAACACGCAGGCATCGTTCACAAGGTAGCGGGTCTGGTAATTGTCAGTACCGTCAGCAACAATGTCGTATTCTTTGATGATGTCAAGGGCGTTGCCGCTGTTGAGCATAGTGTTATACGTTATCACATTGCACTTTGGATTTATGCCCTTGATGCGCTCCTGCGCTGACGCGACTTTAGGACGACCCACATCCCGTGTGGAATGGATCACCTGTCGCTGAAGGTTTGATTCCTCCACAAAGTCAAAGTCCACGATGCCGATAGTCCCCACGCCACTGGCGGCAAGGTAAAGCGCAAGTGGAGCGCCGAGGCCGCCAGTTCCCACAAGCAAGACCTTCGCCGCCTTGAGCCGTTTCTGTCCCTCAATGCCGACTTCTAGCAAGAGAAGATGGCGGCTGTAGCGGGCAATCTCCTCGTTGGTGAGACTAATGAGGCGGCTTTCTTCTATAATAGAGTTCATGTTAGGCGCCGCCAGCGATTGCTGGAACCAGCATGACTGTTTCGTTACCTGACAGTTTTGTATCAAGCCCTTCAAGTTTCTTAATGTTGGTATCGCCTACAAACACGTTGATAAACGAACGCAAATTTTCACCTTGATAAAGATGCTGCCGCAAGTCCGGGTACTTTCCGGCAAGGGCATTGATTGCCTCACCTACGGTCTGGCCTTCAACCTCAACTTCATGTTTCCGTTCCGTAAAACCCCGCAGGGCTGTCGGGATTTGAATGATTACCGCCATAGTTTCCTCCTTAACTACTTCTTCAAAAATTTCTTTCCGGTCGTCGGAAAGCCGCCAGCTTGTCAGAGCCGCCGCCTTCTTTTTCTCAACCGATACAATCAGATACGAATAAAATGGAAAGGCGTTGTTCCGGTCGTATTCTGAGGGACGCGCCGGATGATCCGGGTGGGAATGGTAAAATCCAAGCACGTCCCTATTTTGCGACCTTGCCTCTTTTTCAGCCCGCAGCAAATCTTCCGGTTCTATTTCAAAGCGATGGTACTGTTCCGTTTGCTCGCGGGCATTGGTAATGGGAAAGATGCTTTGAACTAGGCGCTTGTCATCATCAAAAATTACGCCTAACAAAGCGCCGCAGCACTCATTCGGGTACGCCTTTTCACCTTCTGTACGGATTGCGTCTAAACATTGAGCGGACAACTGAATCATATTCCTTCTCCATGACCTTTGAGTTCAACTGGTATGTTCCAGAACGCATCCGAAAGATAGCGGAAGCCCGAATCGCATAACATGGTAACAATGAGCGAACCTGGGGGCAAGGTGCGCCCCAGGTCAAGGGCAGCCTGCACGTTTGCGCCGGAACTGATTCCCACGAAAAGACCTTCATCACGGACAAGTCTGCGAGTCATGGCATAGGCCGCCTCAGTATTGACCATGACAAAACGGTCGGGGAATGTTTCATCGTAAAATCCCGGTTTAATGGAACTGGCCATGTGCTTTGTTCCTTCAATGCCGTGGAAGGGCGAATCAGGCTGTACTGCCACAGCCTCAATGCTTTTGTTGTACTCCTTGAGCCTTCGAGAAGTTCCCATGAATGTTCCTGATGTACCCATGCCAGTAATAAAGTGAGTAATTTTGCCCTCTGTCTGTTCCCATATTTCAACACCAGTGGTATGGTAGTGGGCTTTCCAGTTAGCATCGTTGTTGTACTGGTCAGGCCAGAAGTATTTATCTGCTTGGGATTCCGCTTCGGCTTTTGCGGCCAGATACGCGCCATCGGAGCTTTCCAGGGCATTGGTCTCCACAACGGCTGTTCCACAGCAGGCGATGAAGGCTTTTCGTTCCCAACTGGCGTTTGCCGGAAGATATATTCTTACTGGATAGCCCAAGATTGCTCCTAAAATGGCGTAGGCAATACCCGTGTTGCCGCTTGAGGCGTCGATGATGGTCTTTCCGGGACATAGTTTGCCGGATTCAATGCCGTCAAGGAGCATGGCTTTTGCCGCCCGATCCTTGACGGAACCAGAAGGATTGCGGAACTCCGCCTTAGCATGTATCGACACGCCATTAAGTTCAGCGGAGATTTTTTTAAGTTCAACCAGCGGGGTATTCCCGATTAAATCAAGCATATTCATAGTCTTAAAAGTTTTCCTCCTGTCATAGTCTACAGACTACGCCTCATAGTCTACAGACTACGCCTCATAGTCTACAGACTACGCTCCATAGTCTACAGACTACGCTCCATAGTCTACAGACTACGCTCCATTGTCTGTAGACAATACTCCGTTGTCTGTAGACAATGAGCCGTTGTCTGTAGACAATACTCCATTGTCTGTAGACTGCTGATTCGCGCCAGATAAAACTTCCGGCGCTTGCAGCGCTTTTTGAATACGATACTCAACCTTGATGTCCCTTCCCTGTTTGTACCCGTTGCCTTCTGGTCGTCGGATTCGCGCGTAGTAGAGGCCGACTTCGCTTGGCGCTTGGGAGAAACCATTTTGGTCTGCATCATAATCAGCTTCCGACGTATAATAGGTAACGGCGATTGGGGCATCTTCTTTTGCCGCTCTTGCGTCAATGCTTTGTCCCCTGCCGTTGTACAAGGTATGCTGATAACTCGCCGATGTGATGATTGGCGGGTCGTCAAGTTCTTGCCGCGATGAGCAGGCTGTAACGAAAATCGCAAGAAAGAGAAAAACAAGGCTTTTCAATTCATACCTCCAGGTCAGAAAGCTGTGTTGACAGATACCGCTCCCCTGAATCGGGGAGAATAACCACGATATTTTTTCCGTTATTTTCCGGCTGCGCGGCGATTTGCAGAGCGGCCCACACTGCAGCTCCTGCGGAAATGCCAACGAGTATGCCTTCCATACGGGCAACCCTGCGGGCGGTGATGATTGCGTCCTCGTTGGTAACGCGCACAATCTCGTCAATGATGGAACGGTTCAACACTTTGGGGATAAAGCCCGCCCCGATACCCTGTATGCGGTGGGGTCCGGGCAAACCGCCTGAAAGAACCGGAGATGCGTCAGGCTCCACAGCGATTATTTTCACGTTGTTCTTGCGCTTTTTCAGCACCTCGCCCACGCCAGTGATGGTTCCGCCAGTTCCCACTCCGGCGACAAAGATATCCACGTTTCCAGCAGTGTCAGCCCAGATTTCCTCAGCGGTGGTGCGGCGGTGCGCCTCGGGATTGGCAGGGTTGTCAAATTGCAGCGGCATGAAACTTCCGGGCGTCTGGCTTACCAGTTCTTCGGCTTTACGCATGGCGCCCTTCATGCCGTCTTTGCCGCTGGTCAGCACCACATCTGCGCCTAGCATTTGGGCCAGCTTGCGTCGTTCAACCGACATTGTTTCCGGCATGGTAAGAACAAGTTTATAGCCTCTGGCGGCACAGGCAAAAGCAAGCCCTATGCCGGTATTGCCGCTGGTCGGCTCAATCACTATACCGCTGGGTTTGAGTTTACCGTCCCGTTCAGCGGCGTCCAGCATAGCCGCGCCAATACGACACTTGACGCTATTCATAGGATTAAAAGATTCCACTTTGGCAAGCACGGTTGCCGGAAGTCCCAAGCCGAGTTTCGCCAGTTTTACCAGCGGCGTATTTCCCCTCGCTTCGGTGATATTGCTATAGATTTTTCCACGACTATCCGTAAGATTAACACTCATATTGAATAATCTGCCTCCTGATTAAGGTCATATTGAAACATGGCGAAAATACGCTCCTGAATTTCTACCAGCGTCGAATCGGTTCTAGCTCTGGGGCGTTTGGTCTCAATGGGGATTCGATTGCGGATAGTTCCCGGTCCTGGTGAAAAGACAATCACCTCGTCGGAAAGGTACACTGCCTCCTGCACTTCGTGGGTAACAAGTATAATGGTAATCGGAGATGGCGTTATCTCGTTCCAGAGTCGTAGTAATTCGTCCTGCAATTTTTCGCGGGTTAATGCGTCCACTGCTGCGAATGGCTCGTCCATCAAAATAATTTTTGGTTCCACCGAAAGGGCGCGGGCAAGAGCAAGGCGCTGGCGCATACCGCCTGAAAGTTGAGATGGGTACTTATTGGCGAAGCTGCTCAAGCCTACTTTGTGTAAGTAGAAGCGCGCCTTCTCGGTGAGTTCTGCCCGTTTGAGCCGGGCTGGTCCTGTTCTTCCGGCGTTGCGCAGTTTGAGCGCGAACTCCACGTTTTGGCTCGCCGTCATCCAGGGGAAAACTGCGTAATCCTGAAATATCATGGCGATGTCATGCTTGGGGTGGTCGCGGAACACGCCGTTGGCAAGGGGAGAGATAAACCGGTAACGCCGTCTGTAGGCGATTTGCTCTTTGCGTGTTGCGGGCAGCGGTTCCAGCACCAGCTTGCCGTCTATGTGAATCGTGCCGTCAGTGGGCGCTTGCAATCCAGCCAGGATTTCCAGAAACGTTGACTTGCCGCAGCCGGATGGTCCCAGAAGCGAAACGATTTTACCGTCAGGAATGGTGAGGGACACGTTTAACACTGCCGTAAGCCCCTCGGCGATTCCCTTCTCGTTTATAACTGAAAAAAATTTGCCGATGCTTTTTGCTTCAATCATGTCGCGCCTATCTCCCCACTTTCCACACCGCAAGTTTTATCTCGATGTATTTGAGAATTTCGATAAGGAACCAGCCAATCCAGCCGAGGATTGCCATACAGACCATCATTTCGGGAATGACAAAATAATCTTTTGCCTGCCCCAAAAGATAACCAATGCCGTAACGCCCGCCGTAGGATTCGCCGATGAGCAGCATCACCAGCCCCATTGCGACGCCAGTCTTGAGGCTCATGATGATGGAACCGAAAGCGTGCCAAAAATAGACTTTCCGCAGCAGGGTGAATTCGCTGGCTCCGAAGACTCGGGCCGAAGCGAGGTAGCGAGGGTCGGTGTCTTTGATTCCTTGGTAGGTGTTAAACAGCACGGGATAAAAAATCCCGATGAACATGAGGAAGATGTGCATTTTTGATCCGATACCGAAAAAGATGATTGTCATGGGAACCCAGGCTGGCGGTGGTATGGGCGAGAGTAACTGCCAGAGGGGCAGTACAAAGGCGCGGATTTTAAGATTCCAGCCCATCAAGAGGCCGATGGGAACCGCCAAAACAACGGCTATGCCGAAAGCCGTAAAGAAACGCCCCATGCTGATACCGATGTGTAGGACAAGCTGTTTGTGCCAGAGCATATACCAGAAACGCGCCACTACTGTTGAAAGGCTGGGGACAAGTCCTTCGGGTAGCACTCCCCAGCGAGGCAGGAATTCCCAGAGCAGGAGCAATGGTATTAAAACGCACAAAAATTCTGGGGAGAAAAAATTCCCCAAGGAATTTTTGAGGAAGCCGCCGAGTTCAAGCAAGACCCGGCGGATACCTTTTGTCTCGTAATCAGTCATGGTTTCTTCTCCAAAAAATGCAAGGCCGCTATTTTTAGCTCTCATTTTTCATCTCCTTTTCTAATGGCAGCCCTGCGGATTGCTCTACCAGGTGATTCCCTTAAACTGCGGGGCAAACAGGGCCTCGCCCGGATTCCGGTCGATGGTTCCCAGTTTTACCAGGGCATCGGCGTAACCGATGAGGCCGGCTGTATCAAGCTGGGTGGTAAAGCCTAGTTTCGGGTTGCTGTTGATGATTGCCTGCCGGTCAACGCTGACGTATTTGGCGGCAATGTCCACGATGTCCGGGGCGACCGGATTTGCCAGGATAAGCTGGTCTGCTTCAGCGATGGCCTCAATAAAGGCTTTCGCATCGCTTTCGCGGGAGGCCACAAAGCTGGTGTTGGCGTTGATAGTCCGGCAGGGAGGATTAACCCCAGCAAGGTTCGCGTCGTTATTGCCGTCGCCGTCCGCATCGGAAGTGCCGTCAAAAAGCGTCTTGTATGTTGCCTCGCCATTGGCATCTTTCTGGAGCAGAGCCAGAGCGACAAAAGGTTCCTCAAGGATCGCGCCCTTCACCTGCCCGGCTTCAAGGGCCTGTATCGCCGCAGCCGGAGCTAGTGTTACCAGTTCAAACTCGGTATTGTATTGCTCCTGAAGGGCATCCCGGATAATCACCACGGCGCAGCAGGTGGTAGACAGCCCGGCGATTTGCAGATCCTTGAGGTCAGCCGGCGTTTTGTAAGGCGAGTCAGCCGGGACGACCAGTACGGAAGTGCAAGGAATTTTCACCTGACCGATGATGGTGATGTTTTGCCCTTTGGCGATAGGCGTAATGACTCCGGTGGGGCAATTAAACACGATGTCCGCTTCCCCGCCTACCACTGCGGCAACCCCGGAACTGGTCTGCTGGATTTCCACCTCAAGACCGCGCTTGGTGAACAGCCCCTTTTCATAAGCCACATAGAGGTTGAGGTGGTGGGTGGAATTCGCATCCGCCACAATTACCTTTTTCCCTGACAGGGCTGGTTCGGAAGCTGCCGCGCTACCCGAACTTGCTGAATCTTTCTTGCCGCTTGCCCATAGGCTACCCGCAAGAACCGACAGAACCAGAAAAGAACATAGCATCTTTTTCATGATTCACTCCTTAATTCCTAGTAGTTGAACTAGATGAACCACGGTAGAACCTTGGTACGGTACGTTGACACAACCAACGTGCAGTATGCAGTACCTTGATGCGACCGAGGCGAGTGGGAGCAGAGTGTGCCAGTCAAAATGAATGGACAGCGCCGAGTCTTTGTCAACGCTCAGGCCCTTTGGCGCGGCGCTTGTACTTAGTTCTGACATAAAAGCTCCTTCGCTTATAATACCCACTGATTTACTAAGAATATATATTATAAAAAATGGAGTGTCAATAGATTTTAAGATTTTTTATAAAAAATCTTAAGCCGCTTGAAACGACTGACCCTTCGGCAAGCTCAGGTTCCAGTTGCTGAACCACCGTTTAATGACTACTCTTCACGCTTCGTCCGGCTATGGTAAGCCGCCAGCTTCTACACCATCTCCTCAATGATTACTGGTTCCGTCTGCCGCTAATACCCCCGCTTTGCCCAGGCGTCCCGCAGTCCGGCAAGCCGCTCTCCTGCAGCGATGAGGGTCTCGTCTTTCTTGGCGAAGTGGAAACGGATTAGATGGTTTACCGGTTCATGGAAGAAGCTGGAACCCGGAACCGCCGCGACCTTTACCTCTTTTGCCAACCATTCGCAGAAACGGGTATCGTCGTTACCGCAAAACTCGCTGATGTCCACCAGCACATAGTAGGCCCCCTGGGGACGGGTGTAGCGGAGACCCGCCCGGTCTAGTGCGTCCAGGAAGAGCTTCCGTTTACTGGTGTAGGAGGCTAAAAGCCCATCGTAGTAACTCTGCGGAAAACGCAAGGCGGTAAGCGCCGCTTCCATGAGGATGGCTGCAGCTCCAACGGTAAGAAAATCATGGACTTTACGGATAATGTCGGTGGCTTTTTCGCTGGCGATAGTGTAGCCCAAGCGCCAGCCGGTTATGGAGTAGGTCTTGGAAAGGGAGGAACAGCTTATGGTTCGCTCCGCCATGCCCGGCAGGGAGGCAAAGTAGATATGCTGTCCCGGGGAACCGCCTGCCCCATCAGCGTACACGATATGTTCGTAGACCTCGTCGGTAATAACCCATGTGTCAAATTCTTCCGCCAGTGCCGCGATGTACTCAAGCTCCGGCCGGCTGAACACCTTGCCGCTGGGGTTGGAAGGGTTGCAGAGGATCAGCGCCTTGGGACGCTCCGCGAATGCCCTACGCAGAAGGTCCCGGTCAAAACCGAAATCAGGCGGGAGGAGAGGCACGTAGATCGGCTGCGCGCCAGAGAGTATAGCGTCAGCGCCGTAGTTTTCATAAAACGGGGAAAACACGATAACCTTGTCGCCGGGGTTTGCCACACTCATCATGGCAGCCATCATCGCCTCTGTGGAACCGCAAGTAACAGTGATGTTCTTTTCCGGGTCAATGGGTATACCCATGTAGCGCTGCTGCTTTTCCGCCAATGCTCGGCGGAAATTCGGCGCGCCCCAGGTTATGGCGTACTGGTGCGGCCCCTTTGTCGCTGTTTCGGCCAGGGCGCGGGTAAGCTCTGACGGGGGATCGAAATCCGGGAAGCCCTGGGAAAGGTTGATAGCCCCGTGTTCCAAGGCAACGCGGGTCATACGACGTATTACCGATTCACCGAATCCGGCGGTACGGAGGCTTGTTTCAGGCATGTTCTTTAACTCCCTTAATCAAGTTTAGCAGCAATGCTAGTGACTTGTTTTTTTGGCAAAATAATTCCCAGCCGCCTGTATCAGCGACACTAGGAGTATGAGTATGATCACAGTTACGATGGTGATGTCGGTCTGGTAGCGCTGATAACCGTAGCGTATGGCAAAATCTCCCAGTCCTCCGCCGCCTACTGCGCCAGCCATGGCGGTAAGCCCGATAAGGCTTATCAGGGTGATGGTGATCCCCCGGATGATGCCGGGAATGCTTTCCTTAAGGTAGACCCGGAAGATGATCCCCACGTTGCTGATGCCCATGGAAGAAGCCGCCTCCACTGATCCTGAATCCACCTCAGCCAGGGCGTTTTCCAGTTGGCGGCTGAAAAAGGGCGCGGTTCCAAATATCAGGGGTGGAATGGCGCCTTTTACCCCGATAGCGGTTCCGGCTATGACCCGCGTCAGGGGAATAAGCAGGGCGATAAGGATGATGAAAGGTACGGAACGGAAAAAGTTTATCAGCTTGTCCAGCACAGTCCAGAGAGGAATATTTTCCATAAGGCCGCCTTTTTTGCTTACCGTCAGCACTACCGCGAAAAAAATTCCAAAAACAAATGAGACGATTCCGACAAAAACGATCAGGTAAAGACTCTGGACCAGGCTCGTCCAGAGTTCTGGAAGCCGTTCCATTACATTCGGCATAAGGATTTTTAGTAATTCAACCATGTTTCAGTACCTCCACCAGAACACCTTTGCCACGGAACCACTCCATGGTTTTTTCCAGAGCATCTTTCTCTCCTTCAAGAATAACGATAAGCCCCCCGATTGGCTTTTCCTGGATAATGTCCAGGTCTCCGAAGATGATGTTCAGCTTTACGTTGAAGCGCAGCGAAGCGGTGGAGATCAGCGCGTCCACCGTGTTTGGCCCTGAATAGCTGAAGCGGGCAAGTATCTGATTCGACCTAAGCCGGGTGAGGGGCGTATCTTCGGCAAGTAGATCGTTAATCTTGTTCAGATGCGAAGTAGTAGCGGTAAAATCCCGGGTGATCTGTTTTTGGGGATTGGAAAAAATGTCGAATACCGAACCCTGCTCCACAATTTCCCCCGAATCCATGACTGCGGCATGACCGCAGATAGACTTTATCACTTGCATCTCATGGGTGATGATAACAATAGTAATGCCCAGCTTTCTGTTGAGTTCCTTGAGCAGGGCGAGGATGGACTGGGCTGTCTGGGGGTCAAGGGCGCTGGTTGCCTCGTCGCAGAGCAGGATTGAGGGGTTGGACGCCAAAGCCCGGGCAATGCCGACTCGCTGTTTCTGGCCCCCGGAAAGCTGGGAAGGGTAGGCGTTGGTTTTTTCCACAAGTCCAACCATGTCAAGCAATTCAGTTACCCGCTTCTCGACCGCTGGACGCGAGGCGCGGCGCCCGGCGGTCCCGTCCGGCTGCCAGTCATACTTGATGGGAAAGGCGATGTTTCCAGCCACGGTGCGGGAGCGGAAAAGGTTGAAATGCTGGAATACCATGCCAATCTTTTTGCGGGTAAGGCGGAGATCATTTCGGGAAAGCTTCATCAGGTCTTCACCGTTTATGATAACCTCGCCCTCATCGGGTCGTTCCAGCAGGTTGATACAGCGCACAAGGGTACTCTTTCCCGCCCCGGAAAAGCCGATAACCCCGAAGATGTCTCCCTCCCCGACGGAAAGGCTTACATTCCGCACGGCGTGTATATCGTGGAGACGGTTTTCAAACGAACCTTTTCCCCGAAAAGTTTTTGTGATGTTTTTTAGTTCAATCATAAGGTTAAAGCGGCAGCCTTACGCCGATGTTCTTTTCAAGGGCGCGGTCAAACAAAGCCCTGACGACGAACATATCTTCGACGGCCATTCCGAAGTTATTGCCCACGATAAGCTCATCGGGACGTTCCCTGCCTTTGGCGTTTCCAGCTGCTATTTCTCCCGTTTCCGCGTAAATTTCAGGATGCCCGAACGGATAGAATCCGTACTGAACAAACTGTTCAACCTGTTCGCGGCTGTCTACGACGTACTTGTCGGCGCGCTTGTAAACGGCGTCTTCGTACAATGTGTGTCCTTCGCAGAGGAGGATTGTTTTTCCCTTGCCGATCCATTGATCTTTGATAACAGGGTTGTAGCCTTCCGCAGCGACGGTTGCCGATATAATCACCCCGGAATTTTTTACCAGTTCTTCATAGCCGGAAGCCTTGACAATCGCCGCTTTAACGGAGGGCTGCAGATCTGCTATCAACGCGTCGGCCGCTTTTTCAACAATATCGTACACGTAGATTTTTTTTAAGTTGGGCAGAACGGTTTCGAGGTTTTTGACATGCTGCCTTCCCTCAACGCCGCAGCCGATCATTCCCGCGGTTTCGGTTTCTTTGGAGGCAAGGTATTTGGCCGCCGTGTAGGTAACGGCGGCAGTACGGATTTCGGTAACGTACTTGCAGTCCATAACGGCCAGAGGCATTCCCGAAAGATGATCGTTATAGATGATAAGCCCCTGGGCCTGAGGATAGCCGTAGGTTTTAAGGTTTTCAGGATAACAGGAACCCCATTTAAGGCCTGCGGCGAATTCGCTGGGCACATAGGCGGGCATCGCGTGAAAAAACGTATCCTTAATCGGATGCAGGGCGATCTTCGGCGGCATGTCTACCTGTTTCGCGCTGTACGCAACAAGGGCTTTTTCCACCAGGGATCGTATTTCATGGGGCGTTACCGGTATGCTTTTCACGTGGTCCTGGGACAGGTACACAATCTCCGTACCGATGTCAAGAAATTTTTTTATCCACGCCCGGTATTCTTCGGCTGCCGTCCGCAGTTCATCAGCTAATCTCATAACTCCTCCGTACAAGTTTCATATTTCATTCACAGTGGGGTCTCGTACCTTGTAAACACTGATTTACAGGACACGGAATAAAGAATTTTTTAACCACAAAGGCGCAGAAGGTAAAAAAGGATGAAATCTTTGGGTTTCCTTCCTTCTTGGACTTTTTGCCTTCGTGGTTAATTTCTTATTTACCAGGCTGGCAGGGCTGTCCCCTTAAGGGGCGCTTCGTCGGTTATTACCCGGGAAACCTCCGGCGTCTGGAAAGCAGCAACCACTTTTCTGTAGACTGGATTGTCCTTGTCTTTGATACGGGCGGCTACAAGGTTAATGTAAGGCTTGTCGCCAACTTGATCAATAGGTTTGATGAATATGGCATCCTGGGCAGGCACTCCGCCGCCATCTACCACAAAGTTGGAGTTTACCACTGCCGCCGCTACTACCGGATCGTCAAGGGTACGCCAAGTCTGGGACGCGTCAACCTCAACAATCTTGATATTTTTGGGATTGGATACGATGTCCTGCGGCGTAGGCGTATTACCCTTGGAAGGGTCCAGCGAGAAGACCCCGGCCGCCTCAAGCACCTTTAGCGCCCGGCCTCCGTTTGTGGCGTCGTTCATAATCACCACAGTATCGCCGTCTTTAAGTTCATCAAGATTCTTGATCTTCTTGGAGTATACCCCCAGAAAAAAGATAACCGTGTTGCCGATGGCGGTAATTTCGTATTTCTGGTTCGCGATTTCGTTCTGCAAAAACGCGTCGTGCTGAAACGAATTGAGATCGATGTCCCCATCAGCCAATGCCCGGTTGGGAACCGCGTAATCGCTGAAATTAACCAGTTCAATCTTGATGTTGTCCTTCTCCAGCAACCGGCTCGCCTCGTTCCACGCGGGACGCAGTTCCTCACCCATAAGGCCGATCTTTACCACCGTCTGCCCGCTGCTCTGCCGTGTACCTCCCGCGTAAGCGCCGACGCAGGCCGCGAAAATCGCCAACAGAATAAACACGCTTTTTTTCATAACAAACTCCTTTGTACGACTCCCGCCGTACACTCGTGATTTTATAAGCCGGAATCCTTCGTAGCGAATCAACTCCGGCTAAATCGGAAACAACGTTCCCGGTTTTTACGGTAAAACTCCAATCGGGGATTTTAACAGCTCAGGTTTTCTACAGCCTCAATCGCCCGGAGGAGACGCTCATGGTCTACGGGAAAGGGAAGATAGTGTATTGATTCTGACGGAACAAGACTCGCGTCGATAAAACGCCGCAGTTTTTCTTTGTCCTCAGGATCGATGCCCAGATCCCGCAGGCTGAGGGGCAGTTCCAGTTCCCGGAATTTGGGAATCAGCTCGTCAAGGGAACCGTCTTCCATCAGAGCCGCCTGCACAAGCAGGCCGTATGCCACCTTGATGCCGTGGAGCAGATGATGGGTTTCGCTTAATACGGAAATACCGTTGTGGAGGGCATGGGCAGCCGCAACCCGGGTGTACCTTTCCCCCAGACCGCCCACGAGACTCCCGCCAATGATGACAGTGTCTACTACCTCGATAAATTCCGGGCTTAGGGTACGGGTTTGCAGGGCGGTTTTTGCGGCTTTCCCCTTTTCCAGCAGCACATCCTTCAGGGTGGCCGATACATCGAGGCCCAGCCGGGCGCTCAGTGGCAGGCCCTCGCCTCCTGCGGTAAGTATCGAAGCTTCGTACCACTTGGCCAAAGTGTCGGCGATCCCCGCTTTGAGATACTCAGCGGGGGCATCAAGGATGATTCGGGGCTCAACAAGTACTGCGTCAACAGCCCGGTTAAAGACCTCGAAGCCCAGGGCCTTACCCTCCAGGCTGTACCACACCGAAAGGGGAGTGGCCGCAGCGCAGGTGGCCGCTATGGTAGGAATCGCCACAAAGGGAAGATCGAGCTTTACCGCTAGGGACTTTGCCGTATCCAGTACCGAACCGCCCCCCAACCCGATGATTACGCTTACCCCGTCTGGTCCCAGACTGGTGGATAGGGCGTCCACCAGCTCATGGCTACAGTGGGTCGTATTAAACGGCCTGCCGGTATTAAAGCGCCTGTCCTCACCTCCAAAGAGGAAGCCTCGGGAACCCACCAGCCGGCTGACGGCTAGAGGCAGATAGGGTGCGGCCCCCGCCAAAGCCCGCTTTCCGTACAGTAGGAATGCCCTTTCCATGTTTTTTCCCGGGTAGAGCCGTCCCAGTTCCTCCAGGGCACCAGGATAAGAATAGTAGTTGGCAGGTCCCGGCTGAACTCTAATCGGGTCCCGATTTGTCTTTTTCGTCATATTCTCCTCTTAATTCAAATAACGGCAGACCAATCTGCCCTCTGCTGTATGGGAATCAGGCCGAACTTTACGGTGATGAGGTTATACAAGTTGAGCAGAAAAAACGCTACCCCCAGAAACCACGATTTATACGTGAAGCGCTCCCGAACCGCAAGTATTACCAGTACTCCGGCAGCGATGTTGAACCAGATGAACCATGGCGAAACCTTGGTACGGTATGCTGATGCCACTGGCAACGCGGTATACCGAAGTACCTGCGTAAAAGCGACCGAGGCGAGTGGGATCAAAGTGCGCCAGTCAAAATGGATAGACAGCGTCAAGTCTTTGTCAACGCTTAGGCCCTTTGGCGCGGCGCTTATGCTTAGTTCCGACATAAAAACTCCTTTATTTATAATACCCACTGATTTACTAAGAATATATCTTGTAAAACATAGAGTGTCAATGGATTTTAAGGTTTTTTATAAGAAATTCTTGAGCCACTTGAAACGACTGCCCCTTCGATAAGCTCAGGGTCTGGTTGTGGTCGCTGAACCACCGTTTTAATGGCTACTCCTCTCGCTTTGTCCGGCTATAGTAAGCCGCCAGTTTCCTCGCCGCCTCCTCAATGATAGCTGGTTCCTCGAAAACCGTGATACCCGCCAATTCCAACCGTTTGCGGGGTGCGGGACCAATCTTTGCGGTAAGTACCGCGATACAATCGTGCAGGCTCTCGATCACATCGTCTAGCACCCCAGCGCCGTGATCGCCGCTTCCGCAGACTGGTGTAATCTCCCGTCGTTCCAAAAAGCTACTCGTACCATCAGCCTCTATATCCCTGATGACGAAGTAACGGGCGTGTCCAAAATGCTGGTTCACATAAACATCGTCGGCGCTCGTGAATGCAACTCGCCAAGCCATAAGCGACTCCTTAATCGAATAAATTATATTAAACTTTTAGTATAACTAATGTTTATCAATGTCAAGCATCTGGACTGGGTAATTACTCTCTGTACGCCAATAGTAGCGGAGTCTTACTGCTGCTCGTACTGTTGGGTTTCGTTGTAGACGTATTCAAGGCTGATGCCAGCAGCCTTGAATATTGTCTCGGAGTCGTCGGCGTCGTGGTAGCGGCGCTGGCAGACGACCCGCATGATGCCGCAGTTGATGATGAGCATGGCGCAGGTGCGGCACGGCGTCATGCGGCAGTAGAGTGTCGCGCCGGCAATGGCAATGCCGCGTTTTGCCGCCTGGCAGATCGCGTTCTGCTCGGCGTGTACCGTCCGCACACAGTGCGTGGTAACACTGCCGTCTTCGTGGAGCATTTTCTTGAACTGATGGCCTACCTCGTCGCAGTGCGGCAGGCCAGCCGGCGCGCCAACATAGCCGGTAACCAGAATCTGGTTGTCTTTGGCTATGACGCAGCCAGAACGCCCGCGGTCACAAGTTGCGCGCTTGGCAATGGCGTTGCACACTTCCATAAAGTATTCGTCCCAAGTGGGGCGCTTATAAACGTCGCTCATCAGTCGTCCTCCTCGATCATACCGGGGCAACCGCTCAACTCAAAGCTGATACGGTATTTAAGGTAGATTTCCTCCAACGTCTGTTTGGGACCGGGTGCGGAGATGCGCCTGCGGAACAGCGCTGCGTCGCGCCGGTCAATGTAAAAATCGTAGAAGGCGCGTGGCCCTGCGCCTTTGATGATGCCGTAGCTACTCTGCCCGATGTATGAACGTACTTCCTCGCCACTGACGGCGGAAAGGCCGAAACGTTCCAGCCATGTCCGTACACTATTGATCTCCTCGTAGGAAAGACCGAACAAAAACTCCTCCAGCGCCCACTGAGTCTCGTCCTCAACGCTTTCTTCAACCAGAAAGTGCTGCCAGTCCTTCTTCATATCCATTGAAATGCGGATAAGTTCGCTTGTGCCATTCATGGTACCGAACACCGGCGGCGTAGCGTCACGGGCGACCCAGAGCGCTTGAAGCGCGGGAAAATGGTGAACGGAACGCAAGTCTTTGCCATTGTCCCAGAGCGCGATGAGGTCTTGCGCGAGTATGAACTTGGTGTCGAAGGAAAAATCCGGGTCTTCAAGGCAGGAGAAGTACACGTCCTCCGCCAGAAGTGTGCATATAATAGAAAAGAGTATGCTTCGCAGAGGTACCGAGAATGCCTGTATGTCCTCTACCAGTATTGCCAGCATGGAAAAAGACTGGAACTTGGTAACGAGAAAGCCGCGCACCGCTACGACCCGCGCCGGAATGTGCAGAAGGTGAGATGATGGTCCAAAATGTAAAAGTGAGTCCACGAGGTCTTCCTCAGTGCGTAGCGACCCGCGCAGAATCTGGGTTGAGTGTATTGATGGATACTGGCTAATCGCCTCACCCAACTGTTGTAGACAGCGGAAGCGGTCCCGTACCACCTTGCTTTCTTCGGGATAGGCGCTATCAAGATACGTCTGAATGTCCTCAACGAGGCGCGCTTCGTCTTCTTTCAAGATTAACATAGTGTCCCTTTCCGAGGAAATGCTTAAGGAAAATTCCTTAGAAAACTTTTTAATTCTAAGAATATAAACAAATACGCTACCGGCACCATTGCCGACGCGATCTCTAAAAGCGTTTTCTTTGTAAAAGTTATCTCCTATATCGGAATATATCAATGCAGAAGTAATGCAACGATATATACTAAATTATATAAAAAACTATAGAATAAGGCTTGAACAAACTGTACTATCTTTTTAAAATACTATAACAATAAAGAGGAGTGTATGGACATTCAACTTCAGGAATTGATCGATAGGATAAAGAAGGACGGGATTGAGGGTGCGGCAACTGAGGCCGCTAAACTCAAGTCTCAAGCCGAGGGCGAGGCTAAACGTATTATCGAGGCCGCGCAGAAAGAAGCGGACGCCATCATCGCCAAAAGTAAGGCTGACGCTGAACGCTCAGAGAAAGCCGGCGTCGCAGCGCTGGAGCAGGCGTCACGGAACCTTGTACTGGCATTCAAGGCGGAAATCACAGCATTGCTGGAGAAGATTGTGGCGAGGGAGCTCGCCGCATCCTATACCGAGGATGCTTTGAAAGCAACGCTCCCTGAGATTTTGAAGGCTTGGGCAAGCAAGGGCGGCGACACGCTAGACATCATTGTTAGCGAGGCAGACCTCAAGAAGCTCCAGGACTGGTTCAATGACAAACTCAGCGTTGAGCTGAAAAAAGGCGTTGAACTCAAATCAGATCGGAAACTGGGCGCAGGTTTCCGTATCGCCAACAAAGATGGCTCTGCTTACTACGACTTCTCCGCCGAGTCGGTTGCAGAACTACTCTCCGCCTACCTTAACCCGCGGCTGGCGGCGATCCTTAGCAGCGCTGTAAGCGTCGGCAACAAAGTTGCTAATTCTGTGGGAACCTAAGCGGTGGCTTATTACTATCTAGTCGCCCAGCTTCCCTATCTGGTCTATGGACAGCAGTCGCCCATGTCTTCACAGGCGTTTAGAGCGCTTTGCGCTCATGCGCTCAGTGCTGGAGATGCGGCTCTGCTTGACGGGTGTTCGCTAGACCCGGAACATGGCGCTGACCAAGAAAAAAGTTACGTGGAACCGCCTGCGCCTACTTCGTCGCGTTTTATCAATGAATGGCGAGCTTGGGAGCGTACCCTGCGCCTCAATCTCGCGCGGTATCGCGCCCAGAAGCGGGACAATGGCGCGTCGATAGAGCCGCCGGACTCTCCGGCTGACGCGGCACTGGCGGCAAAGGCTGCTTTCGCGCTGGAATCGCCGCTGGAAGCAGAGCTGTTCATTGATCAGGCGCGGTGGAACGCTATCGAGGCCAGGCAGGGACTGGACTCGTTCAGTGTTAATATGATATATGCCTATCTTCTCAAGCTGCTCCTCATGGAACGAAGGGCTGCGTTCAAGGTTGAAGAGGGCTTCGCAGAATACAAGGGGCTTTATGACGCTATTCTGGCGTCTGCCTCAAAAGGTGTGGAGAAATAACAAATGACCGGAACCAAAGGAAAAATTGTCGCCGTTAACGGCAATATGGTGAGCGTCCGCTTCGACAGTGCCGTCTCCATGAATGAAGTCGGCTATGTCAAGGTTGAGGACAAAAGGCTCAAGGGCGAGGTTATCCGTATTCGGGGCGATATATCCCAGATGCAGGTGTTCGAGATCACCAAGGGGATCGCTATCGGAGACGAGGTTGAGTTTTCAGGGAATATGCTGGCAGTTGAATTGGGTCCAGGGCTTCTGGGCCAGGTCTACGACGGTCTGCAAAACCCTCTGCCTAAACTGGCCGAAACCGCCGGATACTTTCTGGAGCGGGGGATTTATCTTGACCCCCTGTCAGATGACCGTAAGTGGGATTTCACGCCCATAGCAAAGGTCGGCGACCATGTGGAACGTGCCGATACGCTGGGAACCGTGCCGGAAGGCGCTTTTACCCACCGCATTATGGTGCCATTCACCATGTATGGCTCGTATACCGTTTCGTCAATAAAAGCGGCGGGTTCATACACAATACGCGAGACCATCGCGGAACTGAGCGATGGTAAGGGTAACACAATTCCTGTAACAATGTCGTTTCACTGGCCAGTGAAGCGCGCGATTGACTGTTACGAGGAACGGCTCAAGCCGGAAGACCCGATGTTGACGAAGCTCCGGCTCATCGACACCTTCTTCCCTGTGGCGCGTGGCGGAACCTACTGTATCCCCGGACCATTCGGCGCGGGCAAGACCGTTATCCAGCACGTTACCAGCCGTAACGCGGATGTGGACATTGTGATTGTCGCGGCCTGTGGCGAGCGCGCTGGTGAGGTCGTGGAAACCCTCAAAGAGTTCCCGGAACTTATTGATCCCAAAACAGGCCGTTCCCTTATGGAACGCACCGTGATCATCTGTAACACATCGTCCATGCCTGTCGCAGCGCGTGAAGCATCGGTGTACACGGCGGTAACGCTTGCCGAATACTATCGGCAGATGGGCTTGCACATTCTCTTGCTGGCTGACTCAACAAGCCGCTGGGCGCAGGCTATGCGCGAAATGTCAGGACGCCTAGAAGAAATTCCTGGAGAGGAGGCTTTTCCCGCCTACCTTGAATCAACCATTGCCAGCTTTTACGAGCGGGCAGGGCTGGTACGGCTCAAGGACGGGGCGCTGGGGTCAGTTACCATTGGCGGTACGGTCAGTCCCGCTGGCGGTAACTTCGAGGAGCCGGTAACGCAGGCAACGCTGAAAGTCGTGGGTGCATTTCATGGACTGTCGCGTGAGCGTTCCGACGCCCGCAAGTACCCGGCTATTCACCCGCTGGATTCGTGGTCAAAGTACAAAAGCACGATTGACCCAAAGCGCGTATGGTACGCTTACAGTTTTATCCATCGCGGGAGCGAGATCGAGCAAATGATGAAAGTCGTGGGTGAGGAGGGAACGAGTCTTGACGACTACATCGTGTACCTCAAGGGCGATTTCCTTGATGCGGTGTATATGCAGCAGGATTCATTTAATCCGGTTGACTCTGCGGTCAGTCCTGAGCGGCAGAATCACATCTTCCTTGTCATTCTGCAAATCCTGGGGTCAAAGCTTACTTTCACAGAGAAAGCTGAGGCGCGTACATGGTTTAACCATCTGCGGCAGAAGTTCCTGGATTACAATGGCACGCCTTGGAAGAGTGAGGAGTTCAAGCTTCTTGAAAAAGAAATCACAGACGCGGTAACTGAGCGTTCCCAGGGTCTGGATAAGACAGTGGAAAAACTTTTGGCATAGGGTGGCATAGATGAAAAAGGTATATAGCAAGATAGAATCCATCACCGGTAGCGTTATTACGGTGAAAGCCGAGGGCATTCGCTACGGCGACCTCGCGGAAGTTGACACTGCTTTCGGCATATCCCTTGCCGAGGTAAACCGACTGGAAAACGACATCGTTTCCCTGCAAGTGTTCGCGGGCGGGCGCGGTATCTCTACCGGCGACACGGTACGCTTCCTCGGACACCCCATGCAGGTCTCGTTCTCTGACAACCTCATGGGGCGCGTGTTCTCCGGTTCAGGCGCTCCCCGCGACAGGGGACCGGCGCTCCACGAGAATCTGATACCCATCGGGGGGCCGTCGGTGAATCCTGCGCAGCGCATCATCCCACGCCGTATGATCCGTACCGGTATCCCCATGATAGACATGTTTAACACGCTGGTCGTTTCCCAGAAACTGCCAATCTTCTCGGTGTCTGGTGAACCGTACAACGAACTCTTGGCGCGTATCGCAATGCAGGCTGAGGTTGACGTTATCATTTTAGGCGGAATGGGTCTAAAGTATGATGACTATCTGTTTTTCAAGGATACACTGGAGGAAGGGGGCGCGCTTTCCCGCACCGTGATGTTTGTGCATACGGCGAGCGACCCCACTGTCGAGTGCCTCATGATCCCCGATATGTCGCTGGCGGTTGCCGAGCAGTTCGCCTTGCAGGGCAAGGATGTGCTGGTCCTCTTGACCGACATGACGAACTTCGCCGATGCCATGAAAGAAATCTCCATTATACAGGAGCAGGTTCCGTCAAACCGTGGTTATCCAGGCGACCTTTACAGCCAACTCGCGTCCCGTTACGAAAAAGCGGTTGACTTCGATACTGCTGGTTCCATTACCGTTCTTGGCGTAACCACGATGCCTGGTGACGATGTAACCCATCCGGTGCCGGATAACACAGGTTATATCACCGAAGGCCAGTACTACCTGAAGAACGGGCGCATTGAACCGTTTGGTTCGTTGTCGCGCTTAAAACAGCAGGTAAACAACAAGACCCGCAAGGACCACCGCGCTATCATGGACGGCATGATTCGGCTCTACGCCGCGTACAAGGACACGCTTGAGAAAAAGGCCATGGGCTTTATGATGACCAACTGGGATGAGAAGCTCCTTAAATACGGCGAGCATTTTGAAAGCAAGATGATGGACCTTTCGGTTAACATCCCGCTGGAACACGCCCTGGACCAGGGGTGGGAAATCCTCGCCGATTGCTTCACACCAGAAGAAACCGGCCTGCGGACTGAACTGATCAACCAGTTCTGGCCCAAGAAGAACTGAGGTCGCCATGGCAAAGATCAAGCTGACGAAGAATGAGCTTAAAAAGCAGAAAGATTCGCTGAAAATGTTTCAGCGTTATCTGCCTACGCTCATGCTCAAGAAACAACAGCTTCAGGCAGAAATCAGAACCACAGAGTCGCGTATCAAAGAACTGCTCGACGAAAAAAAGCGGATTGATGAAACCTTCAAGGCATGGATCGCGGTCTACGGCGAGAAGGGCTTTTTCACCCCAGACATACTCCGAATCACCAGTCTGCGGACTTCTGAGGGAAACATTGCGGGCGTAACAATCCCTGTCTTTCATGGCGCTGACTTTGAAATCACGCCTTACGACCTCGTCCGTACCCCGCTCTGGCTTGACGCAGCTGTGGAGCGCATGAAGCAGGTACTCTTGCTTGACCTTGAGGCGCAGACCCTCGAGGAACAGCGCAAGCGGCTGGAGCATGAACTGCGGGTAACGACTCAGCGAGTCAACCTGTTTGAGAAGATCAAGATTCCCGAAACTACAGGGAATATCAAGAAAATTCAGGTATACCTCGGTGATCAGCAGACTGCGGCAGTGGTTCGCGGCAAGATCGCCAAACGTGGTATGCAGAGGGCTGCCCAATGATAGTACCAATGAAGAAAATCTCCATCGTGGTTATGGATAAAACCCGCGACGCATCGCTTGCCAAACTCCGTGACTTGGGCTTGTTGCACATTGAGTCGCGTCCTGTTGCCAGCGACGGTCTCTCAAAGCAGCTCGACCGCAAGGCAAAGGCGGAAACAGCGCTCGGACTTCTGCGGTCTTATAAAGCCGCAGAAACTGATTCAAAAGCGTCTATCTCAGACCTAGTTACCGAGGTCTTGGGTATGGACAACGAAAAGAAGACGCTTCAGGAACAGGTTTTGTCGCTTGGCAAAGAAGAGAGCCGCGTTGAGAAGTGGGGGGATTTCAACCCCGCTGCCTTGAAAGAGCTGGTCAAGCAGGGACTCACTCTTATCCCCTATGAATTGTCCTACAAGGCGTATGAGTCTCTGGACAAAGAACAGCGTTTTATTACCCTGTTTCGGGACAAGGTTAAGGTATACGGCGTGGCGCTGGATCACGAAATCACCGGTGAGACGCCCTTTGCCCTGCCCGAAAAATCTCTGTCTGAAATGCGCACGCTCATAAAGAACATTCAGACAAAACTGGCAGACCTTGAGAAACGCTTTGCAATGCTTGCCGCTCATAAAAACAGTATTGAGGACGAGCTAAAGACCCTGGCGCGAAACATTGAGTTTGAAACCGCGAAGGCAAGCATGGACAGCGTTAGCCCGGGCGCAAATTCCCTTAGCACAGGCATTTCCTGGCTCACTGGTTTTGCGCCAAAGGACGACGTTGGCGTGCTGAAACGCGCCGCCGCCGAAAACGGCTGGGCATTGGCAATAGCCGACCCGTCCGAAGAAGATGCAGTACCGACCCTGCTCAAGAACAACAAACTCGCCAGCCTCATCTACCCGCTCACCGACTTCCTAGAAGTAGTGCCGGGCTACCGTGAAGTAGACATATCTGGCTGGTTCCTGCTGTTCTTCTGCATATTTTTCGGCATGATTTTCGGGGATGCAGGCTATGGCGCGATACTTGGTATTATCGCCATCATCGGTATTGCCAAGACTGCGGCTCAAGGCGTTCCCGCCGCGCTTAAAATGCTGGGACTACTCAGCCTATCCAATATCGCCTGGGGTATTATTACCTGCACATGGTTCGGCATTGATGCGGCGAAGCTGCCAGAAATCCTGCGAAGTATCTCGTTACCAGCGCTTTCCAGTGCGGAAGCGGCAAAAGGCGTGGCGCAAAAGGCTATCGTTGATCAAAACCTGCAAATCTTCTGTTTCTCACTTGCGCTCCTGCAACTCGGCATTGCGCACATCAAAGGTTTCTTTCGCAACATCAAGTCCTTAAAACTGTTCGCTGAACTAGGCTCCCTTGCCATGCTCATCGGAATGTTCAACCTTGTGCTTTTCCTCGTGGTCAGTAACAGCTACCGGCAGATACCCCTTTTGCCAGCGTCGCTGTACCTCTTAGGCGGCGGCTTCTTCCTTACGTTTGTGTTCGCTGGTTATGAGGGCAATCTGGGGCAGTCCATCTTGTACAGTTTTAAGAACATCATCTCAGTGGTACTGGGCATTACTAACGTGTTCTCGGACATCATGTCCTACATCCGTCTCTGGGCTGTAGGGCTTGCTGGCGCGTCGATTTCATCGACCGTGAATACTATGGCAGGCCCCCTCTTAGGAAACTTTTTAATCTTTATGGGCATCATTCTTTTAGTCTTTGGGCATGGCTTGAATGTCGTACTCAATGTGTTGTCGGTGCTTGTTCACGGTGTGCGGCTGAATACCCTAGAATTCTCCGGGCATTTAGGGCTTACCTGGTCAGGCTTTATGTATAAACCGTTTGGTAAAACGGTTAAAATTTAATGCAATGAGTTTCTGGTAAAGCCAAGTCTTTACCAAGCTTTAAACTTGCAGATTATAGAAGGAGTTTAACATGTTAGGATTATTAGGCGCAGGTCTTGTAATGGGTATTGCGGCAATAGGTTCAGCAATCGGTATCGGCATTGCCGGGCAATCGGCAATAGGCGCGTGGAAGCGGTGTTACATTGCCAACAAACCCGCACCCATGACACTGGTTACCTTTGCTGGCGCACCCTTAACCCAGACGTTTTACGGGTTCATTCTCATGGGTCAGATAAAAGCTGCAGCGCTGGCAAACCCTGACCAAGGCTGGCTCTACTTAGGCTTTGGTATCGGCTCAGGTCTGGCAATGGCATTCTCGGCAATCGCGCAGGGTCAGGCAGGCGCTGCAGCCTCCGATGCACAGGGCGAAACCGGTAAGGGCTTTGCACAGTACATCTCGGTTGTCGGCATCTGCGAAACCGTCGCGCTCTTTGCGATGGTACTCTCAATGGTCAGCCTCTAGCAAACCGTGCGGCTTTCCCGAACCATAACAATAGGCGGCAGAGCAAACGTCTCTGCCGTTTCTATCGGCGGCGGTCTACCCATCGTTATACAAACGATGTGGAAAGACCGCCTTCATTTTACGGACATCGAAGGCGCATCTGGCGAAGCCATCGTCAAACGCATAGCCGCATTACAAGACATGGGATGCGGCTTATTGCGTTTTGCCGTGCCAGACATGGACGCCGCCGAAGTCATAGGAACCCTGGCTGGCATGGTCTCCATGCCGCTGGTAGCAGACATACACTTCAACTACAAAATCGCGCTTCGCTGCCTTGACTTCCCAATAGCCAAAATCCGCCTGAACCCCGGTAACATCGGTGGCAAAGACAAAACCGCCCAAGTGCTGGAGAAAGCCGCCGCCGCAGGCGTCCCCATCCGTATTGGCTTGAACGCTGGAAGTCTGCCGCAAGACCTCCACATTCAGGTTGACGAAAAGCGTCTCAGCCGTGTGGAAGCGCTGGTACAGGCCGCAGAACGTGAACTTGCCATCTTCCGCGACTTCGCCTTTGACAAGGTACTCGTCTCAATGAAAGCCTCTTCTGTCTCTGACACCATCGCCGCAAACCGCCTCCTTGCCGACCGCACTGACGCGCCACTCCACATCGGCGTTACTGAAGCCGGTCCCCTCATCGCTGGTGTGGTACGGAACACCATTGCCCTGCACTCGCTGCTTTCCACCGGCATCGGCGATACAATCCGTGTCTCGCTCTCTGACACGATGGAGAACGAAGTCATTGCCGCCAGAGAAATCCTCGCCACCCTAGCCTCTGACCGTGTTCCGCGCAATGGCGTAACAATCATCTCGTGTCCCCGCTGCGGCAGAAACAGCTTTGACACGCACGCCTTCACCGAGCGCTGGAAAACCACGCTATACGCGCTGGACAAGCCGCTGACCATCGCGGTAATGGGGTGCGTAGTGAACGGCCCCGGCGAGGCGCGCTCGGCAGACCTCGGCATCACGGGCGTTGGCGACAAGGTAATGTTGTTCCGGCGCGGGGAACTGCTGCGCACGATAGACGCAAGGGACGCGGACGAGGCGTGGCGGGAAATGCTGGGGGAAGCTGGCGCGAAAAGATAGTTCAAATTCTGACTTACCATTCACCTTACGCACCGGAAAGAAAAAGATCATCGAATTACGCGAATGAACGCGAATCTTCTTTAGAGAAATGACCTATTCGCGTATATTAGCGTCCATTCGATGACCAATTCTTACCATTTTTTCTTCCTGCGTAACATGAGTTACCATTCCCCCAAAATATCGAAAAGGTAACAACCTTACTCAAAAATGAAGGTCGCCACGCCGACTGTGTTAGTTCCTAGAGGATCAGGGTGTTAGTTCCTAGAGGATCAGGGTGTTAGTTCCCATAAGGAACGAGGTGTTAGTTCCCATAAGGAACGAGGTGTTAGTTCCTAGAGGAACTAGGTGTTAGTTCCCATAAGGAACTAGGCGTTAGTTCCTAGAGGAACTAGTGGTTAGTTCCTAGAGGAACTAGCGGTTAGTTCCTAAAGGAACTGGGCGTTAGTTCCTAGAGGATCAGGGTGTTAGTTCCTAGAGGATCAGGGTGTTAGTTCCCATAAGGAACTAGGCGTTAGTTCCTATAAGGAACTAGGCGTTAGTTCCCATAAGGAACTAGGCGTTAGTTCCCATAAGGAACTAGGTGTTAGTTCCTAGAGGAACTAGGTGTTAGTTCCTAAAGGAACTAGGTATCAGTTCCTAGAGGATCAGGGTGTTAGTTCCCCTAAGGAACTAGCGGTTAGTTCCCCTAAGGAACGAGGCGTTAGTTCCTCTAGGATCAGGGTGTTAGTTCCTAAAGGAACTAGGCGTTAGTTCCTAAAGGAACTGGGCGTTAGTTCCCCTAAGGAACTGGGCGTTAGTTCCCCTAAGGAACGAGGTGTTAGTTCCCCTAAGGAACTAGGCGTTAGTTCCTTAAAGGAACTAGGTGTTAGTTCCTAGAGGAACTAGGTGTTAGTTCCCCTAAGGAACTAGGTGTTAGTTCCCATAAGGAACTAGGTGTTAGTTCCTAGAGGAACGAGGTGTTAGTTCCTAGAGGAACTAGGTGTTAGTTCCCCTAAGGAACTAGGCGTTAGTTCCTAAAGGAACTGGGCGTTCAATCCTTAAAGCAATGAGGGGCAATTCCTCATCGTTTAACGATTTATTTATATAAAGAAGGAAGGAGAAAAAGATGGCAAAGATTGCAAAGAAACTGACGGAGCTTATCGGGAATACGCCGCTGCTGGAACTGAGCGGCTATGCTGAGGGCTTTGAGCTGAAGGGAAGGCTCGTGGCAAAGCTGGAATACTTCAATCCAGCGGGGAGCGTTAAAGACCGTATCGCGCTGGCAATGATCGAGGCGGCGGAACAGCAGGGGCTGATAACCAAGGACAGCGTGCTGATTGAGCCAACGAGTGGGAATACTGGCGTGGGGCTGGCTTTTGTCGCCGCAGCTAAGGGTTACCGCATCATTCTGGTTATGCCCGACACCATGAGTATAGAGCGGCGGAAACTGTTGAGCGCGCTGAACGCAGAGCTGGTACTCACACCGGGTAAGGACGGCATGAAAGGCGCTATCAGGAAGGCTGAGGAACTCCACGCTCAGATTAACGGTTCCTTTATTCCCCAGCAGTTTAACAATGCGGCAAATCCAGACATTCACCGGAAAACCACTGGTCCTGAAATATGGCGGGACACTGACGGCGATGTGGCTGCCTTTGTCGCAGGCATTGGAACTGGCGGCACTATCACTGGCGCGGGCGAGTTCCTCAAAGCGCAGAATCCGGCAATAAAAGTGATTGCCGTGGAACCCTACGATTCAGCGGTACTGTCTGGTTCAGCGCCAGGTCCGCACAAGATTCAGGGCATAGGCGCGGGTTTTGTACCCCATGTGCTTAACACCTCGATATACGACGAGATTTACAAGGTGCGTACTGAGGAAGCCTATATCGCGTCCCAGCGTCTTGCCATAACCGAAGGCTTGCTCGTGGGCATTTCTTCAGGCGCGGCTGTATACGCAGCAACCCAAATCTCCAAACGACCGGAGTTTCAAGGCAAGACCATTGTCGCGCTCCTGCCAGATACGGGCGAACGCTATCTCTCAACAGCGCTCTTCGATTCACTGGAACGACCGCTATGAGTGCAGCTCTCGCTGCTTCAGCGATTACGGAGAATGTCAAGATTCTTCAATCCACTGGAACCGCTAATGCGCGCTCCAGCCTTCACCCTTCGCTGAATCACCCCTGCTTTTCTAGCGGGGCAACCTTGAATCATGGACGGGTGCATTTGCCTGTCAGTCCGGTGTGTAACATACAGTGCCGGTTCTGCAAGCGCTCGTTTAACAAGTTCGAGAATCGCCCTGGGGTAAGCGCGAGACTGCTTGCGCCAAAAGACGCGGTTGACCTGGTGAAAGAGGCGCTGGAACGCTGTCCTGACATCACAGTGGCAGGTATCGCTGGTCCGGGAGATACGCTGGCAACGACTCACGCCATTGAAACCTTCGCGCTCATTCATCAGGCATACCCGGCGCTCATCAAATGTCTATCCACCAACGGCTTGTTGCTGGAGCGCTACGCCCAAGACCTTGCACAGGTCGGAGTCAAAACTCTGACCGTAACCGTGAACGCTGTTGATCCAGTCATTCTTCACCGGATTTGTTCCCATGTAATGCTTGACGGCAAGGTCTATACTGGCGTTGAAGGCGCGGTCTTCTTAATCAGCGCGCAAGAGCGGGGTATACAAGAGGCGGCGGACATTGGCTTCACCATCAAGATTAACATCGTGCTGATTCCGGGCGTTAACGACACACACATCGCCGACATTGCCCGCGCCGCGCATGATTGGGGCGCGTCTATCATTAACATTATTCCCCTCATACCCCAACACGAGTTCGCGGAATACAGCGCGCCGGACTGCGACGCGCTTAGCCGCGCTCGTGAGGCGGCTGAAGCCTACTTGCCAGTGTTCAGGCACTGTCAGCACTGCCGCGCCGACGCCATCGGCATTCCGGGTAAGGGGGATTTTGCGTCCCTCATCTATGGCGAAAACAGAACGCCTATTGAGGAAACGTTTTCTCATGGTTAAAACAATATGGAGGTATATGAAATGAGTAAATTTATCGACCGACCGCGCTACACCTGTGCGCTTGGCGGCGCGATTGGTACATTGCATGCCCTGCCCAGGACAATAAGCATTATACACGGCTCGGCAGGTTGCGGCGGCAACATAAACGCGGCGCTCAATGCCGGCGCAGGCTATCTCGGCGGCGGCTACTGCGGCGGCGCTGCCCTGCCCAGTTCCAACGTGGTGGAACGGGATGTGGTGTTTGGCGGTGAAGGCCGCCTGCGGGAGCAGATACAGTCAACCCTTGAAATCGTGGACGGCGACCTCTATGTCGTCGTAACCGGCTGTATGGTTGATATGATTGGCGACGACACCGTATCAGTTGCAGCTGAATTCGCTGACGCGGAAAAACCAGTCATCGCCATTCCCACGCCTAGCTTCAAAGGTAACGCCTTCACTGGTTATGAGCTTGTGCTGAAAGGACTCATCGCCAAGTACATTGCCAAGCAAGCCTCGAAAGACCCGCTCACCGTCAACGTGCTTGGTATAGTTCCAGCGCAGGACGTATTCTGGAAGGGCAATCTGCGGGAACTCAAGCGGCTTCTGGAGCGGCTTGGACTCACGGTAAACACCTTCTTTGGCGAGGGTGAAACCCTGGACGCGCTCAAAAACGCGGGTAACGCGGGGCTGAACATCGTTGTATCCAATGGACCGGGCATTGACAGCGCCCAATACTTTGAGGAAGTACACGGCATCCCCTACATTGTAACGCCCTTCCCCATCGGGGCGCTGGCAAGCGAGGTTTTCCTGAACAGCGTCGGCAAGGCGCTTGCGCTTGACTCGGCAGCGGTCAAGCGCGTCATTGACGAGGAGAAGTCAATCTACTACGACTACCTCTCACGTATCGCGGACATATACAATGACGCTGATCTCCAGCGCTATGCTGTGGTAATCGGTGATTCCAACTATGCGCCGGCAATAACCCGTTTTGTCTCTGACGAGCTGGGCTGGATACCAGAACTGGTTATGGTAACAGACACTCTCGACAAGAGCCGTCAACAGAGTGTAAGCGCCCAGTTTCAGGAATTGAACTCAGGACTCACGCCGTCAGTGCGCTTTGATACTGACGCATCTTCGGTAAAAAAATACCTGAGAGAAGTCTGGCCCCGGAACCAGAATGACCGGTACTACGACCCCTTTAATCCAACGGTCATTATTGGCAGTTCGTTTGAGCGGGACCTATCCGATGAATTCGGTTATCCCCTCATACCCGTTAGTTTCCCTCTTACCGGACGCTGCGTGATGAACCGCGCCTATGCCGGCTATAGCGGAGGACTTTCCTTTGCGGAAGACGTCATTACCTACCTGGTAGCAACAAGATAAGGAGTAGAAAATATGAACTTTTTAGATGCGAAATCAGCCCCATCACGGGAAGACCGGCTCCATGCAGCCATTGCTTTTGGCGGAACCTGTTCGCAGGTACGGACTTGCGACCGCGCAAAGGCGCATGGCTGTACAAACCTCTCATCCCGCGCCTTCACCCAAGCCCAGGGGTGTCAATTTACCCTGAGCCTCGGTATGCTCAACTCCATACGAAACTCTGTAGTAATCATGCACGGTCCTGTGGGTTGCGGTATGTGTTCCATCGGCGCTTATGGGCAGAACAAAGCCATGAAACAGGTACGAGACCCCAATGCAACAGGGCTTATCTGGCTCAGTACCAACCTTGATGAGCCAGACGTCATCGGCGGCGGTGAAAAAAAGCTGCGCGACGCAATCCTGTACGCGGACAAGGAATTCCGGCCTGAGTCCATCATTGTTACCAATAGCTGTGTCCCGGCGCTCATCGGGGACGACATTGACAACATCCTTCAGGATATACAGAAGGAAACTGCGGCAATCCTCGTTCCCATACACTGCGAGGGCTTTAAGACAAAGCTCATGGCAACTGCCTATGACGCGGTGTATCACGGCATACTCAAGAAGTACATTCGCTATCCAGACCGTAAGCAGCCCATCTGGGAACAGGAGGAACAGCGCCAGCGAGAACAGTACCGCCGGAGCCGAAAGCTGAACGTGCTGAATGTCGGTTCCATGAGCCGTTTTGACGAAACCGAGTTCCGCCGCATCCTTGAAGCCCTGGGGCTTGAGGTTACGTTTATCCCCTGTTACGCAAAACCAGAGGATTTTCAGTACGCGCTGGAAACCAGCCTCAACGTAAGTCTCTGCGGCACACACGATGACTATTTCGTGGAACACCTGAAGACCATGTACAACATTCCCTTTGTGGTTGACACCATCCCGATTGGTCGGAAGAACACGGACAGGTGGCTGCGCCGCATCGCCGCCCACTTCGGCATTGAGGATGAGACAGAACGCCTCATCAAAGCCGAGCATCAGTACCTTGAGGAAGCGCTGAACCCATACCGTAAAACCCTCAAAGGCAAACGCGCCTACCTACTCGGCGGCGAGGTACGCATCCTCGCCACTGCCGAGGTCTTGCAAGACTTGGAGATAGAAGTCGTTGGGTTCAAGGCGCACCACTACGACCGCTTTGTTGAACCCATCTTTGAGGCGCTTCACGATGTTGATGATGTGTTATTCAGCGTTGCCACAAACCAGCCCTTTGAATCGTCGAACATCATCTCAAAGCTCAAGCCGGACATTCTCGTTGCCCATGTTGGCGGAAACAACATCGCTTCTCGCCATGGACTCCCTTTGCTTCCACTCTTCGGCCCTCAGTACAACTACTGCGGCTATTCAGGCGTGTTTGAGATTGCGCGGCGTTTGGCAAAGAAGTTCCGCAATGCTGAGTTCAACCGCCAACTCTCGCTCAACGTGCCGCTGCCCTTTAAGAAAACATGGTACGAGCAGGACCCGTTCAGTTACATCAAGTCCGTCCCTCTGTCCAGCGACAACGAACCCCCGACTATCAAGTCTGTGGTGAACGGATGAGAGGGCTATGATGGGCAAAGCAAAACAGATCGCAATCTATGGCAAAGGAGGCATTGGCAAATCCACCACTACATCCAACCTGAGCGCCGCTCTCTCAAAACTCGGCTACAAGGTCATGCAGTTTGGTTGCGATCCCAAAAGCGACTCGACCAACACCCTCCGCGATGGAACCTACATCCCGACCGTACTCGATACCCTGCGGGAAAAGAGCGCGGTCAACGCCCATGAAGTTATTTTCAGAGGCTTTAACGGCGTGTACTGCGTGGAAGCTGGCGGTCCCTCGCCCGGAGTTGGCTGTGCTGGGCGCGGCATCATCACTGCCGTAGAACTGTTCAAGCAGCAGCGCATCTTCGAGGAACTTGACCTGGACTTCGTGATCTACGACGTGCTTGGCGACGTGGTCTGTGGCGGTTTCGCGGTTCCGATTCGTGAAGGCATAGCTCAACACGTCTTCACTGTCTCCTCGGCGGACTTCATGGCGGTTTACGCGGCGAACAACCTTTTTCGCGGCATCCAGAAATACTCCAACTCTGGCGGCGCGTTACTGGGCGGCGTAATAGCCAATTCGATTAACCAGCCCTATGCGAAAGAAATTATCGATGACTTTGTGGCTCAGACACAGACTCGCGTAGTGGAATATATCCCCCGCTCGGTTACGGTTACGCAGTGTGAACTGCAAGGCAAGACCACCATAGAGGCTGCGCCTGATTCAGCTCAGGCGCAGGTGTATTTATCGCTGGCGCGGGAGATAGCCGCGCACACAGATTCCCGCGCTCCGAACCCGCTTAGCGTACAAGCTCTGCGCGATTGGGCGGGCAAGTGGGGCAAGTATTTGCTGTCGCTAGAGACCGGCGAAGTCAGGCCCGAACTAGCAACGAACATATAACAACAAGCATTGGGGCGAGATTCGCCCCAGCTTCCCTGCCCCCAGCCGCGCTTTCGCTTGCTATTCTTATAGTAAAGTATTATAGATTTAAAATATGTGCTGAAAGAAAAGTGGGAAGAGTTGCCCCGTCGATCAGCATTTATTACAGTACCTAAGGAGGTATAGAATTGAGTAATCGAGTAATATGTGTGTTAGGTATAGCCTGTGTGTTGTGCCTATTTTCAGCAGAACTTGTCTTTGCGTCAGGACTGTTTGCTCTTACGTCGTCTCGTCAAAGTTCTCTTGTTACAAAGAGTGAGTCGATGCAAGGACTTAAAGCGGATGGCGTTCCCGACAAGGCGCCGACGCTCACCATCAGTTATGAGCCGACATTTCAGTATGCCAGTCTGGATACGGGGATCAACATGGCGTATGTTTTATTAGGTTCGTCCGAGGACCCGCCAGTGATGCTACTGCACGGCGCAACTGACAGCTATTTGTCTTTTTCTCAGGTAGCGCCTCGACTGGCTAACGCCGGCTATTATGTCATCGTTCCAGAATTGCGCGGACACGGGCATACTGATAAGCCGCTATCCGGTCCCTATACCGTATCTATGCACGCCGCGGATATCAACGCGCTGCTGGCGCAGCTCGATCTGTCCGGCGTACATATCGTTGGACATTCCATGGGTTCGTTCACCGCCCAGTACGTGGCTGCCGCTTATCCCGATCGGGCGGCGTCTTTAACTCTCATCGGCACGTCGGGCCGTATAGCGGGCAACGAGACAATGGCATGGATATTGGAAGGCGACGGGGAATTCCTTGGGATCAATCATGTAACGGAACTGACAGACGATTTCCTGCGGGCATGGATAGCTTCTTCCAATTATGATGACATCTTTGTGCAAAAGTTGTATGAATCTGTCGCGCAGTTGTCGGTTCCTATCTGGGACAATATTTTCAACGGCATAGACATTGGCGAGCTGGCAGACCCGTCCGCTATTACCATTCCCGTACAAATCATCTGGGGTACGGAGGACAACTTTTTTTCCAAAGATGATCAACTCGACTTGATCGCCCGACTAGGCTCCAGTCGCATCGAATTTTTAACCAAAGCGGGTATAGGTCATAATATGCATTGGGAAGGACACTTGGATGAAGAAATCACGGCTGATATCCTGCGTTTTTTGTCCGCGCCCCAAGCGCTATATACCCAACCATTATTGACTCCCAAGCGCTGATTTCCTTTCAGGTTTAATACTTCGCCCCTCTTGGGGGCGTAAATATAGAGGCGCGAAGGATTGTTCCCCCGCATACACAAAGATTGCAAGGTGAAATCTTCAGTACCCTGCCGCTCTGCGGTGGGGATTATTTATTTCCATATGTCCACGTAGTAAGGAGTGTTTTATGAAAATCCGTGTTAAGCTGGTGTTAATTATCAGTATCTTTAACATCATCGGTATCGGTTTGCTTGCCGGTATTACCCTCTTGCAATCCCAGCAGGAAATCAGCCACCTGGCTGAGGAAGAGGCGGAAAGTATTGCGCGAGAGAGCAGCGAGAAAATAAAGAGCTGGTTTGAAGAGTATATGGGCGCGGCAAGAACCCTGGCTCATATCATGGAAGGTTATCCAGAAATACCCGCTGTAGAGCGGCGCGGGTATTTCGATTTAATGTTGAAACAGGTGCTTATCGCCCACCCTGAAGTAAGCAGTGTCTGGGCTAACTGGTCGCCCAATGGACTAGACGGCATGGACGCGGAATACGCCAATACCCCTGGAACAGACGAAACCGGACGGTATATACCAAACTGTATCTATATTGATGGCGTACCGCAATGGGTAGCTATAGCCGACTTCCCATGGGATCTGGTCTTGTCGCTGAATATGAACGCCGAATATCTCTTTGACCCCGGAATATACATAAAAAATTCCCTCACCGGAGAAACGGATTTCGTCGTTACGATCACTATTCCAGTCAGAAATAAGGGCGCGATTGTAGGATATGCTGGTATCGACCTTACAGTATCGACTATACAGACTATAGCTAATGAGGTTAAACCTTTCGGCGACGGCCATGCCTTTGTGTTCAGCTCCGGGGGCATTGTGGCCGCCCACAGCGATTCGCAGCGGCTGGGAAAAGATATGCGGGAAACAGAAGCGGATACCTTCGGACCCTTCCTTGACACTATGGTAGAGGCTGTCAATAAAGGAACTTCCGTCTCCTTCTCCTACCAGCCCCCGCAATCAGATACAGTCATGCAGTATTATTCCGTCCCCTTCACCATCGGGCATGTTCCTCAGCCATGGACATTGGTCGTTGGGGTTTCCCGCAACACGATCATGGCGCCGGTTTCCCGTATGCTTAGTACCAGCTTTATCATTGGCATCCTTACCATTACCATCTTGCTGGCAGGGGTCTTCTTCATGGCGCGCTCCATAAGCCGCCCGATCAACAGTCTTGCTTCAATGCTCAAGGATATTTCCGAAGGAGAAGGTGACCTCACCAAAACCATTAGCATTACTGCCCATGACGAGATAGGAGACCTGGCCCATTACTTCAACCTCACCATTGCCAAGATCAAAAACCTCGTGATCGCTATTAAGAACGAAGTCCAATCCCTCGCTCAAACCGGCTCCGAACTTGCTACGAACATGAATGAAACCGCTTCTTCCATAAACCAAATCGCTGCAAACATTCAAAGTATCAAGGCTCAAACCAGCAAACAGCAGGCCAGCGTCAAAAGCGCCGGTTCAATCATGGGGCAGGTCGTCGACTACATCGGCGTTATAAATGAGCAGATACAGAAACAGTCCGAATGTGTCAGCCAATCCTCCTCTGCAATCGAAGAAATGCTGGCCAATATCAAAAACGTAACCCAAAGCCTTATCAAGAACGAAACTAACGTTAGCAATCTCTCCCATGCAGCGCAGGTGGGTAAGAAAGGGTTAGCGGGAGTCTCTGGAGATATTCAAGAAATAGCGCGGGAGTCGGAAGGCTTGCTGGAGATAAACGGGGTGATGGAGAACATAGCCAGCCAGACAAACCTGCTTTCCATGAACGCGGCCATAGAAGCCGCGCACGCCGGGGAAGCGGGCAAGGGCTTCGCGGTTGTTGCCGACGAGATACGCAAGCTGGCGGAGTCTTCCGGTGAGCAATCAAAGACCATAAGCGATGTATTGAAAAAGATAAAAGGCTCCATAGATAAGATCACTGCGTCCACTAGTGAGGTACTGCGAAATTTCGAGGCGATAAGTCAAGGAGTACAGATTGTAACGAATCAGGAGCAGGCTATCCGCGCTGCTATGGAAGAGCAGGGGATAGGAAGCAAAGCCATACTGGACTCTATAGGGAGTCTGAACGGAATCACTGGGGAAGTAAAAGGAAGCGCTACAGGTATGCTGAGTGGCAGCCGGGAAGTGATACAGGAGAGTAGAACTCTGGAGCAGCTTTCGGCGGAGATAGGGAACAGTATACAGGAGATGGCCTCTGGCTCCCAGCAGATAGACACAGCGGTTAATCGGGTGAATGATATAAGTGCGGAGAACAAGAAGCAGATAGAGCGGCTTATGATTGAGGTTTCTCGCTTCAAAGTTACCTAACCCACTACCAACAGGCAGGCTTGTATAAATCGTAGCGCGTTTAGCCGCGCACACAGATTCCCGCGCTCCGAACCCGCTTAGCGTACAAGCTCTGCGCGATTGGGCGGGCGTGGGGCAAGTATTTGCTGTCGCTGGAGACCGGCGAAGTCAGGCCCGAACTGGCAGCGAACATATAACTCATGTTACGCAGGAAGAAAAACCGGTAAGAATTTATCATCGAATGGACGCTAATATACGCGAATATTTCATTTCTCTAAAGAAGATTTGCGTTCATTCGCGTAATTCGATGATC
>JAIRMT010000012.1 GCA_031258505.1 Treponema sp. | reverse complement strand
AACCTATTGCGATACAAGCTGCTTAATGCTCTGAGTATTCCGAAGATACTGCTTCCATGAAACACACTCCTGCGAAGCGCGCTTCATGGAAGCAGCGGCGTTTCTATGCGTTTATCCTGAGATCGGAGCAAAAAGACTTGACACTATTTTCTACTCTTGATATAGTAAAAGTATAACCAAGTCGCCATCTTAGCTCAGTTGGTAGAGCGCCTGACTTGTAATCACGAGGTCCCCGGTTCGACCCCGGGAGATGGCTGGGCGCGTAAGCGAGTTTGGGGGAGTTTCCAGAGCGGTCAAATGGGGCAGACTGTAAATCTGTTGGCTACGCCTTCGTAGGTTCGAATCCTTCACTCCCCAGTGGGCTGTCCGTAATGGACAGCCTTTTTTTTGGAGATGCTATGTCGTTACAACAAGCGCTTTTTTACGCGGAGGGGGTGCGTTTCTCCTGCACTCAATGTTCAACGTGTTGCCGTTACGAAAGCGGTTATGTGTTTCTTACTGAACGCGACGTTACTCGTCTGCTTGAGAGCCTACGAATGGCCTATACAGGCTTTGTGGAAACATACTGCCGCTGGGTTCCTGATAAGTGGGAAACAGAACAGCTTACCTTAAAAGAAAAGTCCAACTATGATTGTATCTTCTGGAAAAATGGTTGCTCAGTGTATGAAGCGCGTCCCTTGCAATGTAGAACCTTTCCCTTCTGGCATTCAGTCATGGTTTCAGCTAAGGCATGGAATGAGGCGGCAAAGTGCTGTCCAGGCATGGGCAAGGGTACAGTCCATTTAATAGAAGAAATCATGGCGTACTTGCAGCAGCAGGATGCCGAAGTTCTTGTTACAAGAATATCAAATAGAGAGGGGTAATCAATGCGTATCCAATTCTGGGGAGTCCGAGGGTCTCTTCCAACACCTCAACTGCCAAGTCAAATACAGAGCAAGGTCGCGGCGATACTTGATCGCCTGTCGCCACAGGACCTTGAAACGCCGGCAGCGCGGCAGCGCTTCCTCAATGCGTTACCAATGTGGCTCTATGGAACTGTAGGCGGGAACACAGCCTGCATCTCAGTCGCGCTTGATAATTCGAGCGAGATTGTGGTGTTTGACGCGGGTTCCGGAATCCGTGACATGGGAATCGCGCTGCCAAAGCAAGAGCCTCGTATAGAGCGTTACCGCATCTTCTTTTCTCATTTTCACTGGGATCACATCATGGGCCTGCCGTTTTTTAATCCAGCCTTCAACCCTTCGATACAGATAGAATTCTATTCACCCAAACCTCACCTTGAAAAGATACTTGGCGACCAGATGCTTGCCCCCTACTTTCCTATACCCATGAGTGCGATGGGGGCAAAGAAGAGCTTCCATCGTCTCAGCAGCGCGTTGACTATACAGGGCGCGAACATCTCGTATAAACAGACATGGCATCCACAGGATGCTTATGCTTATCGTGTCGATGATGGAAAACATAGCTTCATCTACTCAACCGATGTGGAACTGTCAGACGCGGATTTCGTCCATAGCGAAGAGAACGATACTTTTTTTAAGAATGTTGATCTGATTGTGCTTGATTCGCAGTACACCCAGCAAGAAGCCCTTGTCAAGCGCGGCTGGGGACACAGTTCGTTCCACATGGCGACTGACTTCGCTGCCCATTGGGGGATAAAGTGCGTGGTTTTGTTCCATCACGATCCCACCTATGATGATCAGACACTGTTTAAGTATCTTCAGGAGGCGCGTTCTTACGCTGAATATATGCATTTCAAAGATACCCATTTAATACTGGCCACCGAAGGTCTGGAAATTACCTTATAAGCGGGAGTGGTAGATGAAACAGCCTTTCAATCTCGTGTTCTTTATTTTTAAGATTATTGTGATCTTTGTTGTTCTTATTGTTGTCGGCGCTGGCCTTGGGTTTGGTACATTGGTGTATCTCAACAATCCGCCTGATAAACTGCCAGAGGACGTGGACGATGAGGGCAGCATCCTGTTTGAAGTGCGGGGCGGCGAAAGCGCCCGCTCTGTGGGAAACCGGCTTGAAACCGCCGGCATCATCAAAAGCCGCTACCTCTGGAACCTCCTTGCGCGTTTCAAAACCGACTACATCAAGGCAGGTACATACCGGCTCGAACTGCCCGCGTCGCAGGACGCCATTTACCAAAAGTTAATCGAAGGCAAGGAAGAGCAGGTACTCCTCAAGGTAACGATACCGGAGGGCGTTACCCTCAAGAAAATGGCGCGTATCCTTGAAGACGCGGGAATCTGCGACGCTGAGGCGTTTCTGGAAACCGCGCGGAACAAAGCCATCCTCGACGCTTACGGGATACCAGGCAATACTATGGAAGGGTTTTTGTATCCTGACACCTACTTCTTCACCGCCGACTATCCAGTTGATCTGGTGATTAAGACTATGGCTGATACGTTTTTCAAGCGCGTCGCGGAACTAGAAGATAGCGACCCGGGCGCGGCGCCCTTAACGCCAAAAGAAATCTACGAGAAAGTCATCATTGCCTCTATTGTAGAGCGGGAATACCGCGTTGACGAAGAAGCAGCAGTCATGGCCGGCGTGTTTTTCAATCGACTCAAGATTGACATGGCGCTCCAGTCCTGCGCCACAGTGGAATATGTGATTACCGAGATACAGGACAAGCCGCACCCAACCATTATCTACAACCGCGATACCGAAATCGACAACCCGTATAACACCTATGTTTACGATGGCCTTCCTCCTGGCCCCATTTCAGCCCCAGGAGCAGTGGCGCTGAACGCGGCTTTTCATCCTGTTGCCAGCGATTACCTCTACTTCCGCCTGGTTGACGCCAACGCAGGCGCGCATTTCTTCTCCAAAACCCTCGATGACCACATCAAGGCCGGCGCATTGTATGTAAAGCGGGGACCCAGCTCCTGATGGCCCGTATTGCTCAATCCACTATACAGGAGCTTAATGAGCGGCTGGATGCAGTCGCGGTCGTGAGCGACTATGTGCGGCTTGAACAGCGGGGAGAGCGTTATGTAGGACTTTGCCCGTTTCACCACGAAAAGACCCCATCGTTTATGGTGAATCCAGACGCAAAACTGTACCACTGCTTTGGCTGCGGCAAAGGCGGCACAGTGTTGAGCTTTGTTATGGAGATGGACAAGCTCAGCTTTCCCGAAACTGTGGAACTACTGGCCAAGCGTTTTGCCATCCCCATTGTTTACGAAGACGGCTACCAGCGCGGCGAGTCCCAACACAACAACAAACGGATAACAGAGATAACCGAACTCTACAGCCGCGTGGCAAAGAGCTTCCACTACTTCCTCATGGAACACCCAGAGGGACGCGCCGCGCTTAGGTATCTCGCATCCAGAAAGATTAGCCATACAATGATTGAAAAATTCCGACTGGGTTATGCTCCGGCTGAACGCTACTGGCTATTCCCGTTCTTAACCAAAAAAGGCTATTCCGAAGACTTTCTCGCCATATCCCGGCTCTTTGCCGAAAAGTATCCCCGCGCCAGCTTCTTTGCCAAGCGCCTGATATTTCCCATTGCCGACCGCTACGGAAAAACCGTAGCGTTTGGCGGACGACTTTTGCCGGGCGAGGAAGGCCCTAAGTACCTCAATTCCTCCGAGTCTGACTTTTATAAAAAGGGGCAAACTCTCTTTGCCATTGATCTAGCCCTTGCTGCAATCAGGCAGAGCAAAGCAGTCTACATCGCCGAAGGTTACATGGACGTTATTGCCCTGCACCAAGCCGGTGTTTCCAACGCAGTCGCCCCGCTTGGCACTGCGTTTACCGATGAGCAGGCAAAGCTGCTGCGGCGCTGGGCAGAGCGGGTGAACTTAGTGTTTGACTCTGACGAGGCGGGCCAGCGAGCCATTGAAAAAGCAATCCTCGTCTGCCGGAAAAACGGCCTCGCCTGCTCTGTGGTAATGAATATGGCAAACATGAAAGACCCGGCTGACATCCTGAAAGAGGCTGGCGAGGACCTTCTGCGAAACACCATGCAAAATCCAGCGCCTGACCTTGATTACCTCTTGCTTCGCTATAAAAAACTTTTTGACTTATCCACTTCTGAAGGCAAGACTAAGGCAGTCAGCGCCCTGTTTCCCTACCTTGAAACCCTTGATTCAGAGGTTGCGCGGGACGCTGCTGTGAGCCGTATCGCCGAAGCCTTTGATTCAGACCGCAGCGCTATCCGCGCAGACTTTGACCGCAAACCCGCGCCGCGACAGAGCAGACCAGTTTCGCAAAAAGCCCAGCCAATCGGCATGGACGTCGAGCTATACCTGCTTATCGCAGTTGCGCTCAACCAGCATCTGTTTCCCGAATTCCGCGCTCAGGTATCGCTAAACAACCTTGAGTCCCCAGCTGCAAAAGACCTGTTTATCGCCCTTGAAGAGTGTTTGATGAGCGACGAATTCGGCATGGACGACTTGCTGACCCGTATCGAATCGGACAATGTACGGAAGTTTTTTCTTGCGCAAGCAGTGCTGACGCAATTTTTCGCCAAGCCAGAGCAGCTCATCGCGGACGGCGTGCGGGAGATCAAACGCCGCTGCCTTAAAAAGCAGCGTGAGAAACTTATTGTGGAACTGCTCATCGCCAAGAATCAGGCGGAAATGCCAAATCACTATGAGGACATCCTCGCTGAAAAGAAGCACATCGACGACGAACTACAGCGTATATAAAGAAAAAACAAAAGGGGAAACAGCCTCTTGCGCCATTTCCCCCACATTCCGCGCTGCTTAGAGTGCGGCAAACACCCGCCGTAAACCCTGATAGCTTTGGGAGATACCATCAAAGTGATCACTGGAGAACTCTTCCTGCTCAATGATCCACGGATACTCAGACGGAGGGCAGACCTTGGCAAGCGCGGCAAAGTCAATCTGCCCCTGACCAACGTAGACATTAGCCTCAGTATCTTTGGCAAGTTCCTTAGCGTGCAAGGAGCAGAGTCTGCCGCTTCGGGCAAACGGTTCAAGATACTTCAGCGGGTCAACACCACCCACCGCAATCCAGAACACATCCGGCTGCAGCTTCAGCGTCGGCGCGTTTTCCAGCAGTATGTCCAGAGCATACTTGCCATCAAACTGGCTGGTGAACTCGTGGCTGTGGTTGTGATACCCCAGCGTGATACCCTGATCAGCAGCCTTTTTCGCGCACGTTTCCAGAAAAGCCGCATTCTCAAGCACCTCCGACTTGGTGTTGCAAGTGCTGTAGGGACAAACCACCAGCTTGTAACCAAGGGCTTTCGCAAAGGCAAGCTCCTCATCCAGCGCTTCCTTCAGACGGCCTAAACCCACATGCGCACTGACCGCCTTCAGCTTGTACTGTTCAAGCAGCTTCTTCATCTGGTCCGGCGTGTTTCCGTAGTAACCGGCAAACTCCACACCCTGATACCCAGCCTTTTGTACCAGACTCAGCGCGTTGGAGAAGTCCTGCGCCGCTTCCTCCTTAATCGAATACAACTGTAGTGAAATCTCCATCTTTCCATTACCTCTCTTGTTTTTCTTTTTTATAGTCCATACGCCTAAAGGCCACGACCATACTAGAGTGTATCACGATTCATGCTTAAGGTATCGCTTGTTTAAAGGCAGCTTCCAGCCCGCCTTCATCATATTGGCAACTTACTTTGAGCTTCCAGTCCGCGTCTCTTTGTTATGGTGTCTGACACCGCGAGCGTCTGGTCTAGTATCGTAAACGCGCCGCCATCCACATACATCCGCTGCTTCGGACATTTTGCCAGCTCTGGACGCGCTACTGCGTAGCGATGTCGGCGTATACGCCGCCGCAAAGCCCTTGTTCGGGCTGGCATCGGACGTTAGTCTGCAGCGTCGTCGAACCGAAGGTTCGCAACAGCCGGAACGTTATGTGTCATTGAATTCTTCAAAAACTACTTGCCAATATACTACCTTGTGGTATAATAAATCACATGAAGACGAAAACATCAGTTTCTTTATCAAATGAAATTCTTGTCCAAATAGATAATATGAACTCGGATGGAAACAGATCTGATTTCATAGAAAAAGCGTTATGGCGATATATTGAATTATTACAAAGGGACAAACGGAATCAGAACGACTTAAATATCATAAATAAAGCTGCACAATATCTCAATAAAGAGGCTGAAGATGTCCTTTTATTTCAGGTAAAATAATGAAACGAGGTGAATTATACCGTGTATATCACAGTTCAAAAAATGACCCCAAAAATTATAGAGTTTTTGTAATAATCAGCCGACAAATATTAACTCACCTTACGCGCCGGAAAGAAAAAGATCATCGAATGACGCGAATGAACGCGAATCTTCTTTAGAGAAATGATATATTCGCGTATATTAGCGTCCATTCGATGACAAATTCTTACCGTTCTTTCTTCCTGCGTAAGGTGAGTTAAAAGTCAGGGCGCCCTGCCCTAATCTGGATAATGAATGGCTTTTTTGAACACGCTTCAGGCGCTATCCGCTGGCGGCGCGCTTATCTTTCCCCAAAAACGCGCGAGCGGCTATGATGGCAAAGCGGAACCATGCGCTTATATACCGCCGAGATGCTGTCTGATGGTCAGGCGCTGGGGACAGCGGCTTTCGCGCGCGCCGCCATCCATACACACTGCCGCTGTTACCGCTCAACTTCGAGCCGCTTT
>JAIRMT010000181.1 GCA_031258505.1 Treponema sp. | reverse complement strand
AAAGAATCCCCGCCATGAATGCTAAACTTGACCCACGGATTCATAAACGATACTCCCGATACGCCAGCAACATACACGGCTTCATTAACCCGCTCCATACAATAAGGCGCATACCTGTCCACGATCGTGTCTCGATCCCGCCCGCGTGTGAGACACACACTCGCCCGCGTATGAGGCTCGCCACTGACCAAGAACGCCCTTATACCAAGGCAGGTATAAGGGCGTTCACCAAGGGGAAAAACTGTGGGGCAAGTTTAGCATGAATGGCGGGGTATGGTATCACGCCTCTGAAAAGATTCATTGCAAACGGTCTCTGCATATCACGAAGGACGGTGAGACCACGTATTACCACAGTGCAAAGCAGGATGGTGAGCTGGTGGCGGCGAAGCGGTGGTTACAACGCCATGGGGAAGAGTATGGATGGCTGAAACCAACGCTTTTAGGGGATGATTTGTATTCCCCTGAGCCGTATTGCCGGCAGGTGGTGAAGACGGGGTATAGTTTCATCTTTACCTGCAAGGATACGACGTATCCGTGGCTGCACGAGACGGTGGAGCACAGCGAGAATGGGGAAAGGAGCCATCGGGAATGGAACGGGCAGTATCATCTTGAGTACCGATGCCGATGGGTGAACGGGGTACCGATACGGTATACGGAGCAAGCAGAGGAGGCTTTAACGGTCAATTATCTGGAGATGAGCATCCTGAATGAGGAGAAGGGGAAACGGACGTATTACAACCGTTGGATAACGAACAAAGCGACAGACGGAGGGAATGTGAAACCCCTGGCGGCTTGCGGACGGACGCGGTGGAAGACAGAGAAGGAGCATAACAATGTAGTGAAGAATCACGGGTATAATCTTGAGCATAATGGGCATGGAGAGGACCATGCCAGTGAGCATTTCTATCTATTGAACCTGTTGGCGTTCTTATTCCATACGCTATTATTTCTGGGGGAAAAGAACTCCCGTAAGGCCCGTGTGCTGGTCGGCGGGACAATTTCTATACGGCGCAGAAGTACACCTTTTGTCGATTTCTCCATGAAAACTGGGAGGCTTTTATCCTTTTTGTCTGGGGAGATGAGCCTGACGGGTGATACTTTGAATTGCTGAAATGGTGGCGTCGTAGTGGACGGTGTTCCCCTGAAAGTACATAGCAATGCAGTAGCCTCGTTCTGTGCGGATGAGGAATCCCTGTTCCACCGGTACACAAGACGATTCCCTTCTTTTGTAAAAATGACATATTACTCTCCATGGCTTATCAGGATTTCTGTAAAGATCGAAGTTTTAAAGAAACGCTATTTATTTGTTGACAGTGTGCTAAAATAAATATTTCGTTGGCCCCGTCAATCTTGGCGGATTCCTCTCCCTGCTACGGAAAACCCGCCGGAAGGTTCCGGGGCAGGGAGAGGCGGAACACTACTTTAAGCCTGTGATATAGTCTCGGTACTGGGGCAGCCAGGGACTCTGGGCCTTGAGTATCTCATCGGCCAGTGCCCAAACCTCCGGGGGATTACAGACTGCCCCCACCAAGGGGTCCATGAGCATGGCCTGTTTCAGCTTGAGGGGGTCCGCCTCAATAGCGGCCTCCAGGGAAAGCCGCTGAACAGCGATGCTGGCGTTGCATATAGCCGCACAGGAGGCGGGAAGATCCCCCACTAGAGGGATGGAGATCCCGTTGCCATCCGCATAACCAGGAACCTCCACCACGCAGTCCGGGGGCAAATTGGTAATGGCCCCTCGGTTGATCACGTTGAAGTGGCCACGGTAGATCCGCCCTGTTTCCATGGCCTCAATGATACGGGAACCGTGTTCACCGGAACGTTTTTCAGGGATATACTTCGCCGTATCCATGGTCTCGTAGGCCATGGCTTCCTCGTCGAATCTCGCCCTGGCCTCCCGGCATTCCCGCAGGTAGCCTCCAGGCTCCCCGTGGATCCATGAGGAACGGTCGATCCACCGTTCAATCTCATCGGGTCGCTTCCGGTACCAGGGCAGGTACTCGGATAGGTGGCCATTGCTCTCCGTGCTGTAGTAGCCGAATTTTTCTAGGATGTCGATGCGTACCTTCTCCTGTTTGCTGTAAACCGGATGTTTCCTAAAACCCTCCAGAAGTTTTCCCCGCATGTCCTTTCCCCGGTGCTTCACCTGGATGTACCATGTCTGATGGTTGATCTCCGCACAGATAATATCCACCTCTGACTGGGGGAGACCCAGTACCTCCGCAATCTGACTGTGGCCATGCTGTACCCCATGGCAGAGCCCCAGGGTTCTAACCCCGCCGTAGGTATTGGCGGCCCAGGTATTCATGGCATTGGGATTTGAATAGTTGAGAAACAGGGCGTCCGGTTCGGCAACTTCCCTGATATCCCGGCAGATGTCCAGAATGACCGGGATGGTCCGCTGGCCGTACATGATCCCACCGGCGCAGATCGTGTCCCCCACGCATTGGTTCACCCCGTACTTCATGGGGATCTCCACATCCAAGGTAAAGGCGTCAAGGCCACCGACCCGGGCAAAGGAAAAGACATACTTGGCCCCTTCCAGGGAATGCCGCCGCTCCGTGGTCTTGGTCAGCCGGACTCCCGAAAGTCCATTAGACTGGCCAATAATTTCGTTATTAGCCTTGATGTCTCGGTCCAGGACCCGGTAGATCAGGTCAAGGTTCTTTTCGTCAATATCCATAAGGGAAATTTCACAGTCCCGCAGTTCGGGAACAGTGAGAATATCCGCCACCATCTTCCGGGTAAAGCCCACGCTCCCCGCGCCGATAAAAGAGAATTTCATAAGCACCTCCAACTGAAAAACACAACCCCTAGATTAACCTTTAACGCTGCCAACTACCAAGCCGGTGGTGAAATATTTTTGAAGGAACGGATACACAACTAATATGGGTACCAGACCCAGGAATAACTGAGCCGCCCGTCCTGTCTGCTCATTCATCCGCATAAGCAGTTCATAATAATTCGATCCCGACTGGCGCATCATATCCCTGAAATTAACCAAAAGCGTCTGCAAGTAGGTCTGGAGAGGGTATTTCTGAGGATCGTGCATGAACAAACTCCCGGTAAACCAATCGTTCCAGTGGTATACAAATGCGAATAGACCCACCGTGGCCAGAGCAGGCTTTAAGATCGGTAGAAAAACCTGGAACAGAATTTTAAAAGGTCCCGCGCCGTCGATCATGGCTGCCTCCTCAATTTCCGGCGGCAGATTCCGCATAAAGTTCATCAGAATAACCATTGAATAGACCGGACAAGAGGCAGGCAGAACCAGAGACCATATAGAATTTAGCAGCTTTAACTGGGTTACCAGGATATAGTAGGGAATCAAACCCCCTCCAAAGAGCATGGTGATAACATAAAAGCTCATATAAAAATTTCTGGCGCCAAAACGGATTTTGGACTTGGAAAGGGGATAAGCCGTAGTCACCATCATAAACAGATTAATGGACACCCCCAAAAGACAACGCAGCACAGAAACCTGGAAGGCGCGTATGAATTTGCCGTTGCGGATGGCAAATTCGTAGGACATAGTCGTAAAACCTTTGGGCCAGAAGAGAACTTTGCCGGCTGCTACAAAGGCGGGCGAACTGAAAGATACCATCAGCGTATTTAAAATCGGCAGAAAACAGGTTAAACAAACCAGACCCACAAAAATATAATTAAAAACATTAAATATCTTCTGCCCTTTTGACCGTAAAACCATTTTACCACTCCTAAAAAACCTTGTAGTTAGCAACTTTATCAGCTATGAACAAAGACAGGGAGATAAGAAGACAGGAAACAACGGATTTAAACAGACCCACCGCCGTACCAATAGCGTATTTCCCATTCTGGAGTCCAAGCCTATATACAAACGTATCTATAATGTCCCCTGTAGTATAAACAGCGGGAGAATACAGGTTATAAACTTGATCGAAACCGGCGTTCAGCACATTCCCCAGCGCCAGTACCGTCATAAGAACAATGATAGGCCCCAGACTGGGCAGCGTTATATATAAAGTCTGCTTCCAGCGGCCAGCGCCGTCGATGATGGCGGACTCGTATATTTCAGGATCGATGGAAGTGATGGCCGCCATGTACACCACTGTGCCAAAACCAAAAGTTTTCCAGACATCCGCTATAATAATGGTCCAGGGAAACACCTGCTGGTTGGACAAAAACTGAACCGGACGGATATTAAAGAGGCGCAAAACCATATTAATTGGCCCGTCCGTAGCCAGAATATTATACAAAATGCCCGCCATGATAACCCATGATATAAAATTAGGAATGTATACAACAGTCTGGAACAGCCTTTTGTTGAACTTGGAGGGAATCTCATTCAGAAGCAGGGCAAACACAACGGATGAAAACGTCCCAAGGGCAATCTTAAAAATGGAAATAAAGATGGTATTAAAAATAGTGCGCTGAAACTGCCCCTGAGAAAACACTAGACGGAAATTTTCCAGCCCAACCCAGGGAGATTTAAAAAAACCAATACCAGGATTGTAATCCTCAAAGGCCATGATTAAACCATACATGGGTATATAGGAAAAGATAAACGTCAAGACGACACCCGGAAGCAGCAACAAATGAAAAGGCCACTCTTTTTTTAAACGTTCAAGCATTCGTTCCTCCACCCGAATACGGGCAAAATATCTGCGCCGCTCCCCGTACGTAAGACATGGGGAAAACAGCGCAGGCACTTAAAATTAAAACTACTTGTTGTAATCCCTGTTCACGGCGTCTTCCATAATTTGCCCGCCGTTGGCGTACCAGTCAGTTATAATCTTATCATAAGAACTCACCGGTTCAATGCCCATAATTATTCGGGTAAATCCTTGTACCACCACGTCAAAGGCATTCACCGTTTTGTCAAAGTCTTCGGGCGGCGGCCCCCACATATCCGTCCTGACAATGAAGTTATTATCCAGCAGGAATTTTGCGTTATCATAGGCACAGCCGTCAAAACCCTGCTGCAGATACGCGCCCAGCCCGCCTGTGTCCCGCTTGGTGATCCAGTTCATGGAGTCGGTGTACTTCTTCTTCATGCCAGCAGTAAACAACTGGCTGGTATCGCCGGTTTTTATGGCGTAAAGCACATGCTCAAACTGTAGCATATCTGCCAGGGGGTCTATAATCCCGAACGCGCCGGGGGTGTGTTCCCGCTGACCGTCGGTAAATCCGCGGAATTCCTCCTCAGTAAGCACAGTGTTGGGGTCAAACATGATATAGTCTACATGGCTCATAAGCTTCAGCGCAGCTGCGGGATTCGGGCAGTCCTTGTTCACCACAAGAACATCGGTATTGGGGAATCCTACCTGGCCCATTACCTGAGAACCGTCCACTGTGGGGAAGGGAAGGGGAATCATGTAGGCATTATCGCTGCCTTGGGTCGCCACCAGATTAGGCCCGTTCATCCAGCCCTGATATTGGTACCAAGGCAGAAAACCGGTCTTGCCGTTTACAATGTCCTCGTTCATCTTGGCGGCGTCGGTATTGGCAAAGTCCGGGTTAATGATGCCTTCCTGATACCACTTGGCCCAATAAGTAAGGGCGGTTTTCATTTCCGGATGGGAAACCCCAGCCTTGATACGGCCAGTGCTGTCCTTATACCAAAAATCGCTATTGGAACTGGGATTACCCAAGTACACGTTAAACATGGGGCCAGTTATAAAAAGCTCTGACAGAGAATTGCTTATCCCCATGCCGTATCCGCCGTGTTCTTGCATAAACTGTCTGGCAAGATTCTCAAAATCAGCCACTGTTTTTAGTTGCGGACTGCCGGCAGCTTCGTACCAGTCCTTTCTGACCCATAGGTCCCTGGGATTATCGATAACGCCGTAATAATAACCAGGCACGCCATAGAGTTTACCGTTTACCGTGACGGTCTTAATTGTGTCGGGATCCGTTTTTTCATAATCCCGGATCCGCTGGGATGTATACTTTTGGTACAGTTCTGTAATGTCCATCAAAAGACCAGCCTGCACCAACTGACGAAATTGAATATAATTGCATCTAAAAACATCCGGCAGAGTTTTTGATGCAATAGCCATATTCAACTTCGTGTCATACTGAGTCCCGCCCTGGTCAATCCAGTCGTAGGTAACCTCGATACCCAAATCATTCTTCCATGCCCGTATCCAGGGGTTGTTTGTCTCGTCATCCCCGGGTTCGTATACAATGTCATTACCAGCGCTTTTGACAGTAGTGATATTCACCAAATTTGGATAGGGCTGCTTCCAGTCTCCTTCAGGGACTGGCTGGGGTTCTCTGGTACCTCCGCCGGCCTTGCCTATGCTGGAAGGAGTCTCCCCAGACGACTTCTTGGTACAAGCCGCCACCCCGAACCCGACAAGCAGGACGAAAAAAAACGACATAAACTTCATGGTCTGCCTTTTCATAAAATTCTCCTTAAAACTCTTTGAACTCGGTTACTTTTGGAACAGCCTCAGTCTAGTGTAAAACCTTCTTAGCCGGCAAAAGGGAGCGTTGAGGTTCCCCGCCACTGTTCCTCAATACCATTACCATAGACAAATTGATTGTAGCCTCACCCTGTCTTAGCCGTCTATGTCTTTTTCCATTGAATTCTAGGACTTTTCCATTATATTTATGTTATACTTTCTGTATGAACAGAATCGAACTCTTGTTGGAAGAAAAAGTTAAAAACTTGATAGACAGTTTTTCCTACTGCTTCAAGGTACGGATCACCATATTCTCCGCTGATCTTGATGAAAAACTGGCGGAGGGCTTCTATCCGACATCCAGTTATTGCAAACTCGTCCAGGAAAAACTCCGACTCAAACACCACTGCCTCGAACATGATCGGAAGATATGTCTCAGCTCCTTAAACAGCGCTTCCCTCCAATGTTATAGCTGCCATGCCGGTATGGTGGACAGTGCGGTTCCTATCAAGCTGGATGAGTGGAAAGATAATGAAAAAATAATTCAGGGGGGGGGGGGGGCGTTAGTAGCCTATGCTATGATTGGTCAATTCAGGACCCATAATGCCATTCCTCATACAATTTACAAGGAGTGGCGGAAAAACGGATTTGATCCAGAGGTTTTGCAAAACGCCTTTGACGAGCAAGCTTTTTTTGAAAAGTATGCGCTGGAAAATATGCTCAACCTTTTTTCAATGCTCTGTGATTTTATTGTTTCAAAAAGGTATATCAGACCCCGCTATTTTGATATTGCCTCGGAAGCCCTGCTCTGGATGGAAAAGCATATAGCGGAAACCCTTTCGTTTTCGGAACTGGAAAAGCATCTGGGTTACAGCAAATCCGTCATATTTAACGCGCTTAAAAAACGGCTGAACATGAATTTCAAACAACTGTGCATCCTCAAAAAGGTTGAGCGGTTTGAACGTATCGTTTCAGAAAATCCCTTCATCACTATTGAGAAAGCGACTCTCCAGATTGGCTATGACGATGCATCGTATTTTTCCCGGGTGTACAAAAAGGTGCGCGGCACGACACCGTCGGCGTTTATCAAGGCAGTAGTACAGCGGGACGCTGCGCGAATGAAAAATTGAAAATGGATAATGAGTGGGAGTTGGAGGCTGCGCGGTTCATTCCTCTCGTTTTCTATTGTTCTCTTTCCATTTTCAATTTTCCGAAGTAGCAGGCGCACCGGGACTCATCCGTTCAAGCTAATCCATCGGATGGGCTTGCGTAGCAAACGCAGGCTGACAAAATGTGGCGGAGGTTTGCCGTGAGAATGGAGCATAGCGGAACCATAAGGGCGCTTTATAGATGAATAATAACTCCGATTGTATTCGGAGTAAAATAAAATGAAAACTTGCTTTTGTTTTTATTGCCTTTTAATAATTGACTGAAACTTTTTCCTACCGTTTTACCAACCGCATATCCTATCAATGCTCCTGCCAGCGCTTCTGATGCCCAATGTACATCCAGTGTAACTCCCAAACCAATCAATATGGCATAAGAATATACACCTATTTTTAACCACAAACTATCAGCATAAATTTCTGATATTGTCGCTGCCGCTGCAAATGCGTTTGCTGTGTGTCCACTTGGCCATCCACCAATAAAATTACTATTAAACCAATTAAATTCACCGCTGAAATCATCGGTACGTGAATTCCTTGTGTGGTCAAGCTCTGTAACAATTCCCGGCAAAGCTCTGCCAGTAATCATTTTCAGCGGACTCTGAATGGCCAACGTCAACATCAGCGATTGTGTCAATGCAAAAGCTGTTATTTGTAATTTTTCATCTTTTATAAATCTTCCTGCTGTGTAAATTATAACTGGCGTTATAGCCGGAACAATATAGCCAATATATAATCCAGGCCGTCCGCAATTTGATAACCAAGTATTATTATATGCAATATTTCTCCATTTCCAATCAATTCCTGCTTCTATAGAAACCCATGTTCCAAGCCCAGCGCCAACAAAATTTAACCCATAATTATATGTAATGGAATGTAATACATTCCATCCAATATCATGAAATACTAATGTTATGGAGGGTTGAGTATTATCAACTTTTTCTATTTCAGCATGAAGCTTGAAACAGACTAAACAAAATAAAATGATATACAAAATTTTCATTTTCACCTCAATTTCCCGCATAATTTATATATCATGTTTTATTTTTTGTCAACATCTTTACAATAGATTCAGAAAAAATTGCACATAACAGGACTGCAAATGTCTGACACCGCTTCCAGCGCTCCTCTGCCACACGGCTGCGTCCCTCTGCCACGAGGCTACGCTCCTCAGCAACGTCCTCAGCCGTATGAATAGGTTTCGGTAGTGCCAGGCAAACTTGCGCAGATACAGCCATGTCAAAGCAGCCGTCCTTGACTACGTCCTGTTTGAGGATGCTGGTAACACAACGATGTTCCACAGGAAGTTGTATGTCGTACCCTCACTGGCCTGTAGCGTGAATCTTCCCTGCTAAATCTTCCTGCGCTTGATGTTCTTGACTCCACGATACCAAGCGGCTTCTCCTTTCTCACTATGCTTGATACCACGCTTGCTGTGGAAACCTGACTCCTGAAAACGCAATAATTGATCAAAAGTCAACAAAAATTGAGAAGCGCCGCAGCGCTTCTCAATTCATACTCAATCTATGTCAAAGATTCAGAACATTCAAATACGAAACCCTGCAAAAGGACTTTGTACAGGGAATCGCCACTACAGGTATGAAGGGTTAATAAAACCTTTTTTATACAAACAATCCTATTAGGAGGGATTAAGATGAAAAGAATTTTGTGTGCGGTTATCACCCTTGTCGCCCTAGGAGCGTCGGCCTTTGCTGGAGGAAGCAGAGCTCAACAACCGAGCGGTGCTTCTCAGGCGCAACCGTCTCAGCCTGCTACAAGCAGCAGCACGACTGTTCGCTGGGCCTATTGGGGCGCGCAATCGCGGGTGGAGATCAGCCAACAGGCGATCAATCTGTTCCAGGCGGCCAATCCCGGCATCACGATCAGCCCGGAAGTATCGGGTGGGTCTGGCGATCACTTCCCCAAGATTGACACCCAGCTTGCTGGCGGTAATGGTCCCGACATTATCCAGATGGGCGGAAACATCAATGACTATGTTGTCCGTAACGTCTTACTGCCCCTGGATCCGTATGTGGGGAACCTGATTGACACAGCCCCTATTGACGCGGGAGGCCTTGCTACTGGCGTCATTGGCGGCAAGCTCTACGGCCTTTCCACTGGCGGCACGATCCCAACACTCGTGTACAACAAGTCCCTGCTTGAGCGTGCCGGCGCGCCGCTCCCGAAGGTCTCTATGACCTACGACGAGTTCCGCGACTACCTCACGACGATTAAGCCGCTTCTACCAGACGGCGTGTATCCGATGATGGACATTGGCGCGCTCTCGTCCAACTCCACGCCCTTTGGCTATTGGCTCCGCTATAACGGAACGCCAATATACGTTGAGGAAAGCAGGTCTACACAGGTTACAGCGGAAGTGGCGCAGAAGTACCTTGATCTGTTCAAGGACTACCGCGACAACGGCTTGATTCCGCCCGCCGACGTTGCCGCTGGTTTCGCGGAAACCAACGCCGACAGTTCGTCCCTGATTGCCGGAAAGACGGCCTTCACCTTCATCGTTTCAACCCAGCTTGCCGGCTATCAGGCCATGACGCAGGATGAGCTTAGTCTGATTGAGCTTCCCGGCGCTGCAGCTACAAAGGCGCTCTGGGTACAGCCGAGTCAGTTCTACACGGTGAACAAGGATTCCAAGAACATTGAGGCCGCGCTGAAGTTCATCAATTTCTTGGTGAACAGCCCTGACGCGGCGAAGGTTCTCGGCAATGATCGCGGCGTATCGTTCTCTTCAACCGCCCGCGCTGGCATCACTTCCGGGAGCGCCGCTGATCAGAAACTGATCGAATACCAGAACGTCGCTGGCCCGCATACCTCGGCGGAGACCCCGCATCTGCCCAATGACACCGAACTGAACAGCACCCTGTACCTGCTTTACCAGCAGGTTGCCTTTGGTCAGGTCAGCACTGCTCAGGGCGGTCAGCAGATTTACGAGATGATTGTGCGCCTTATCAACAAGTAAGCGCGCCCTTACCGCTCTTATCAAAAGCGCGAGACCCGTTAGCCGCGGAATCCGCGCTTTTGTTTTCTGGATAAAATCTCACAAGACAGATAGGTTAGAGTTGTTCGGGACTGTGTCAACAGGATTGGCGCAGTCCCGAACAAGTCCATTGACAAAAAGGAGTCTAATTGAACAAAAGCGCAAACACATTGCGATTCTTAGGAGGCATCAATGGATGCGGGAAGGTCTGGATCAAGAAGCCCATCCACCCACATTTGTTCAGTTGAGAAGCCTGACCCTGAGCGCGAAGCATGATAGTTCACCTGCCATATTCCGCGACAGACAGCGCCTAACAGACTTTCGCGTTAGCGCCTAACAGACTTTCACGTCAAGCGCTTAACAGATTTTCGTGTCAAGTCCTAACAGACTTTCGCGTTAGCGCTTCACAGACTTTCGCGTTAGCGCCTAACAGACTTTCGTGTCAAGTCCTAACAGATTTTCGTGTCAAGTCCTAACAGACTTTCACGTTAGGGCTTCACAGACTTTCGCGTTAGCGCCTAACAGACTTTAGTGTCAAGTCCTAACAGACTTTCACGTCAAGCGCTTTACAGACTTTCGCGTGAAGGCCTAACAGACTTTTGCGTAAGCGCCTGACAGACTTTCTCGTCAAGTCCTAACAGACTTTCACGTCAAGCGCCTGACAGACTTTCGCGTGAAGGCCTAACAGACTTTTGCGTCAGCGCCTGACAGACTTTCACGTTAGGGCTTCACAGACTTTCGTGTTAGCGCCTCACAGACTTTCGCGTCAATTCCTAACAGACTTTCGTGTCAAGCGCCTGACAGACTTTCGTGTCAAGCACCTAACAGACTTTCGCGTCAATTCCTAACAGACTTTCGCGTCAAGTCCTAACAGACTTTCGTGTCAGCGCCTGACAGACTTTCACGTCAAGCGCCTGACAGACTTTCGCGTTAGGGCTTCACAGACTTTCGTGTCAAGTCCTAACAGACTTTCGCGTTAGGGCTTCACAGACTTTCACGTGAAGGCTAAAACTACCGCAGTGTCTGGGCAGTATGATGATTTTGATACGGTTTACACTTCCCTTCTTATCTACAAGGCGAACCTGACACAGCCTTTTTCACGCACATACTGGCCGGTGAAGGCGCGCTGCCGGAAGAAACCTTCAGCTGCGGCCTGACAGTGTTGTTTGAAACGCTTAAACACGGACAGCCCTTAACCGGACAGTGCGTGAGACGCCAGACGGGTCCCGGCTGCGGAGATCATCAGGAAACTGAAAACATGACTAGAACACGACGATGAGGAAGCATGGGCGCACAATCGGTAAGCCTTGTGATATTGTCTAAAAGGGATACGGTATATGCTTTCGCTGGGATTTGAGGAGCATATCAAGACCATTTTTAAGCTGCTTAACGAACAGGCTATTCAGAGCCGGCTGATTCCTATGCGCTTATCCTGAATTTTAGGGTATTACTATTGCAATAACTTACGGTTTGGTTTACTCTGTTAAAGTTGTTTACTCTGTGTTAAGGAAGGTAACAAGATGAGCATACTCACTATGGCAGGTATAGCGTTGGTATCCGCTGCGGTTTCAGCGGCAGGGGTAATACTCTTCTATAGAAGAAAGGGAGAATCCCCTAGTCAAACCCTTCAGATGATAGAGCAGTTCTTTAGTAATCGAACTAATCTAACCTTGAGAATGTCCGATCAGGAAAAGGGTCTTGACCGGATACGGGCCAGTCAAACCAACCTGCTTGCCATGAACGCGGCTATTGAGGCGGCCCATGCAGGGGAAACGGGAAAGGGATTTGCGGTAGTAGCCGATGAAATCCGTACTTTAGCGGAAAGTTCGAATACACAATCCCGAATCATCACGGACAGCATGAAAAGCCATCGGCAGTCATTACAATCCCACCGGAAGATGATCGATTTCTATATCGGCTTGGTTAAGGGGTGGGGAAATTCTTCTTGGCTAAGGTCTTATTGGGGCGCGATGAGGCAAAAATAGAACTCATCAAAGGAGGTTATCATGTTTCGTTATGCTCTTAGACATCTGCTCACGTCTATTATCACGCTGTTTCTCGTTATCAGCCTGACTTTCTTCCTCATGCAGGCTGTACCGGGCGGGCCTTTCCTCGGCGAGGCCATTAACCCGGAGGTAACACAACGCTTGCTGGCGAAGTATGGGTATGACCGGCCTCTGCTTGAGCAGTATGTCAGGTATATGGGCGACTTGCTTTCTGGGGACTTGGGCTATTCTATGGTCGATAAGGCGGGAACGTCGGTGAATGAGATCATCGCTAAATACTTCCCGGTGTCGTTTCACTTGGGGATGCTTGCGCTGCTCTTCGCTGTCGTGCTGGGTATACCGTTGGGACTGCTTGCGGCGGTGAAGCACAACACACTCTATGACCGGTGCTTCATCTTCTTCGCGTCCTTTTTTGTATCAATACCGAGCTTCATTATGACTATAGCCCTGATGCTGATATTCGGCGCGTGGCTGCAAATCTTACCTGTGGCGTATCTCTCTAACTGGCAGTCATACGTTATGCCTGTGTTTGGCATGGCAATCTACCCGATGTTTCACCTTGCGCGGCTCACCCGCGCCACAATGCTTGACGTAACTGGTCAGGATTATATAAAAACCGCGAGAGCCAAGGGGCTTTCCAGTTTCAAGGTGATGTTTAAGCACGCGCTCCGCAACGCGAGCCTGCCGGTGATTACGGCCATAGGGCCAATGATTGCGGGAATCCTGACCGGCTCATTTGTCGTGGAGAAGGTCTTTGCCATTGCGGGCATAGGCAAATACTTTATCTCGTCAATTAGTTCGCGGGACTACCCGCTCATCATGGGCACAACGATCTTTTTCGCGGCGCTGCTCATTCTTTGTAACTATGTTGTAGACCTGCTCTACGGCATCATTGACCCGCGTATCAAGCTGCAATAAGGATATGTGTTTATGATGATAATGCCGGAACGGGCGCTCCTTGAGCGCTATGGTATCAGTGAGGCTGATCTTGCGCCCGCAAGCGCGGAAGCAAAAGCGGCGGTTGACCTTATGCGGCCTTCGGTCTCGTACTGGAAGGATGCGGTGCGACGCTTTAGGCGTAATAAGCTGGCGATGTTCATGCTCTGCCTGCTTTTGACTATCATACTGCTGGCCATATTCGGGCCAGTGTTTTCGCCCTACTCGTACCGTGACCAACTGCGCGACGCGGTGCGCGAAGGCCCTTCGCTGGCGCACCCGCTCGGCACTGACCGCATGGGGCGCGATATCTTTGTACGCGTCATGTTTGGCACCCGCATCTCTCTCCTCGTGGGCTTTGTTACCATGATACTGGTCGGCATCATCGGCATTACCTATGGCGGCGTGTCCGCGTACATCGGAGGCTGGGGCGATAACATCATGATGAGGATTGTAGACTTGCTTATGTCCATTCCTACGATACTCATCATCATCATTCTATCAGTGGCAACGCACGATCTGTTCAGCGCTATGCTGTCTAACAAGGCTTTACTCGGTATTACTTCAATGGGATCAGGGTTGCTATCAATCTTCATTGTGCTGGCTCTGTTTAACTGGCTGGGCATGGCGCGCGCTGTGCGGGGCGCGCTGTTGATGAACCGTTCTCAGGAGTATGTGCTGGCGTCTGAGGCAATGGGCGCTCGTCCTCGCTGGGTTATCGTGAAACATCTGCTCCCGAACTCCATCGGCGTCATTATCATTAACGCTACAGGCATTGTTCCCGGGGCTATTATGACTGAATCATTCTTGAGCTTCATTGGTCTGGGTGTTGCCGCACCGGTTCCATCGCTTGGGTCTCTAGCAAATGATGCTCTGAACGGCGTTGTGAGTTATCCAATGAATATGGTGTATCCAGCCTTGCTGATAAGTCTCATTATTCTATGCTTCAATGTGTTGGGAGACGCTCTCCGCGACGCGCTTGACCCGCGGCTGAGGAAGTAAATCATGTCAAACGAATACGTTCTTGAAGTAAATGACCTGAGCGTGGAGTTCTACACGCCGTCTGGTATTGTTCACGCGGTGAGCCATGTGTCATTCAGTCTGAGGGACGGTGAGATTCTGGGCATTGTGGGCGAATCCGGTTCTGGGAAGTCGGTAACGGCTAACGCAATCATGCGGCTTCTGCCTGTCAGTGCGCGGGTTTTGGGCAGTGTTAGGATACGGGGGCGTGAGGCGCTTACAATACGGCAGAGGGAGTATAACAAGATACGCGGTAAAGATATTGCGATGATCTTTCAAGACCCAATGACGTCGCTTAATCCTCTCTATACGATTGGTAATCAAGTGGCGGAAACCCTAGAGACGCATCTTGCTATGACGCGGAGGGCGGCGGAGAAGCGTTCTATAGAGCTGTTGGAAATGGTGAGTATTCCTCAGCCGGAACTGCGGATGAAGCAGTATCCCCACGAGTTTTCAGGCGGTATGCGGCAGCGAATCATGATAGCAATGGCGCTGGCCTGCGACCCAGCCATCCTGATCGCGGATGAGCCGACCACCGCGCTGGATGTTACGATTCAGGCTCAGATACTGGAACTCCTGCGCAACCTCAAGGCGCGTATTTCAACGGCAATCATCCTGATTACCCATGACCTGGGCATAGTGGCTGGCCTCTGCGACCGCGTTAATGTGATGTATGGCAGTCAAATCATGGAATCAGGCATAACCGACGACCTCTTTTATCACACAGCGCATCCCTATACCCAAAGCCTTCTGCGCTGCCTGCCGGAAAAGGCGGTAATGGAGAAGCGTAGACGCCTTGAGCCGATACCGGGCGCGCCGGTTGACCTGATGATGTTACCGGTTGGGTGCGCCTTTGCTTCGCGCTGCACACGGTGCATGAATCTGTGTCTGGCGCGGCGGCCTGATTTGAGCGAAATTGACGGTCAGGCTGGGCATACATCGCGCTGCTGGCTTTCCGCGCTGAAGATAGACACGGAGGTAAGCGCATGAGCGCCATTCTTGAAGTTGAGGATTTGAAAGTTCACTTTACAGTACAGAAGAGTGGCCATAAGCACATTGTCAAAGCAGTAGACGGCGTTTCGTTTTTTGTTGAGCGGGGCGAAACTGTGGGTTTGGTTGGTGAATCAGGTTGCGGCAAGTCTACTGTTGGACGCGCTATTGTTCGCTTTAACAAGAGCAATGGCGGAAAAATCATCTTTGATGGTAATGACATCACCACCTGCGACATGAAGCCGTACCGCTCACGGATGCAGATGGTGTTTCAGGACCCCTACTCTTCTCTTGACCCGCGTATGTCAGTGAATGACATTGTTGGCGAGCCGCTGGACATTCAAAGCCCGGAAATGCCGCGCAAGGAGCGCGATGTTCGCGTGTTGGAACAGATGCGTCTTGTGGGCATGAACAGTGAACATCTGTCGCGCTTTCCTCACGAGTTTTCAGGCGGCCAGCGTCAGCGCATTTCGATAGCCCGCGCTATGGTTACCAAACTCGACTTCCTCATCTGTGATGAGCCAGTTTCCGCGCTGGATGTTTCCATACAAGCGCAGATTATCAATATGCTGATGGACTTGCAGGAAAAGTTTGGCCTTGCCTACCTGTTTATTGCCCATGACCTTTCGGTGGTGCGCCATATTTCGCGGCGTGTTGTTGTCATGTACTTGGGTCATATTATGGAAAGCAACACTGCTGAAGACCTCTATGAACATCCACTGCACCCGTATACGCAGGCGCTTCTTTCCGCCATCCCCGTGCCTGATCCCCGCATTGGCCGTACAAAACAGCGCGTTGTACTTAAAGGCGACGTGCCAAGCCCGATAAACCCGCCGTCAGGCTGTGTTTTCAGGACGCGCTGTCCCCACGCCAGCGAGGTCTGCGCCGAAACCATGCCTCAGCAGGAAGACATCGGCGGCGGGCATATCGTGGCCTGCCATAAGTTCAGGGCGCTTGCCTAAACAACGTAATGATGAAGCTGGGTATTTTTGATATGGGCGGCGTGGTGGTTCAGGACTATCAGATATGGCCCCGGCTGCGCAGATTTTTGGGATATGCAGAACACGAGACCATTGCTCCTGCTTTTGACACGGTTCTGGCTGAATACGTCTGTGGGTTTATCAGCGAAGCTGAGGTCTGGAAGCGCTACACGCGAATAACAGACCGGGCGCTTCCTCCCCACGAAGGCTCGCTCATGGCGAAATTCTTCACGCCTTGCAAGGATGCTGCGCTTGTTGAGCTTATCCTCAAGCTGAAAGCTCAGGGTATACGCATAGTCTGCGGAACCAACACAATAGACGCCCACTATGCTGTTCACAAGCGTCTGAGGCAGTATGATGATTTTGATACGGTGTACGCTTCACATCTTATCCACAAAGCGAAACCTAACACAGCCTTTTTCACGCACATACTGGCTGCTGAAGGCGCGTTGCCGGAGGAAGCCTTTTTCATCGACGACCATCCGTCTAACGTAGACGCTGCCGCCTCCCTGGGGATTGCGGCGTTTGTCTTCAGCAGCGCCCCCGCGCTTGCAGAGCGACTGAGAGCCGCCGCTGTTTTGGTTTAACGCGAGAGGTTCAGCGACACCGACCCTTACTTCAGAAGGTAGTCCGCTTACTTCAGAAGGCAGTGCGTTGAGCGCGAAGCGTGATAACTCATGTTACGCAGGAAGAAAAGACGGTAAGAATTTGTCATCGAATGGACGCTAATATACGCGAATATTTCATCGCGTTCATTCGCGTAATTCGATGATCTTTTTCTTTCCGGCGCGTAAGGTGAGGTGATAAGTTCATCCGCCATATTCCGCGACAGCCAGCGCCGCATAGTTGCCGATGCTTTCACCCAGGGCGCTGGGAACCACCTGACAGGCTTTTCTTGTCAGAGGTAAGGTTTCCCGCTCAATGATCCGTGCAGCTTCGGGCCACAGTTGGTTCCGGCTTCGACTGAAGATGCTGCCGATGATAATCAGCTCAGGATTGAGAATATCTATGAGGATAGAAAGACCCATGCCGAGTTTCCGTCCAGCCTCGGCGTAAACGCTGATGGCAAGGCTGTCCCCCTGTTCTGCGGCAATACCTACGGTTTTGGCAGTGAGTTTATCCAAATCCTGGTAGGAGGGACAGAGGGCGGGAGTTTTGCCCATTTGAAGCTCGGCCTCGACCAGCGTGCGGGCGAGGCGGGTAATGCCGCCGCCTGAACAAAAGCCCTCCATAGAGCCTGGTTTGCCATAACCTGCTGGCCCATAGTCGGCAAGCCGGACATGGCCGATTTCGCCGGCCTGACCCGAAGCTCCGCTGTACAGACACCCATTCAGGATAAGGCCAGCGCCGCAGCCAGTGCCAAACGTGATGAAAATAAGGCTGTTATAGCCCTGACCAGCGCCCCACTTCCATTCAGCCAAAGCGCCGGCGTCAGCGTCGTTTTGCAGAAAAGCCGGAACGCCGGCTTTTTCCGTGAAAAACTTCGTTATAGGAACCTCGTTCCAGTCGGGCAGGTTCGGCGGGGAAAGAATCAAACCCCGCTTCTGGTCAAGAGGCCCGCCGCAACTGACGCCAATGGCAGCGGGCTGTTCCGGGCAGTCTCTGCAGAGGGTTTTCAGGTCGGCGAGAAGCAGCTCCAGCATACGCGCCCACGGAACACCGGCGCTATCGCGGCTTTCGCCCACAGCGACAATATCAAGACTATGCTCCGCTTCGGTCTTCCTGCCGAGTGAGACCCTGCACTTAGTTCCCCCAATATCAATTCCAATTAAATACATACTGACTCCAGCGGCCAGCATAGCCAAAACGCCTGTTTTGGAACAGTCTCAAGCAACTCCAGTGACTGAGCTTGCCATTGTTACTGTAACAGCGCTCGCCGGCATAGCAGGCTTGCGGTCAAACCTTACCCTTGCCTCGCTGATGAGGCGACAATGGCAGACACAGGTACAAGGGAATGGCTTGAGACTACGCATAGCTTATTCCACCTTGAAACGGGAAACTTCTTTAACCAATAGCTCGATATTTTCCTTATTCTGATCGCTGATATCGTTGATCCGGCTTACCGCCACGTTAATTTGAGCTGTACCAGTCGCCATTTCGTTCATTCCGTTATTGATTTCCGTTGTAGCTATTTCCAGATTCTTGCCTTCGGCAATGACTTCCTTGCTGTTTTCCAGCATTTTATCCGAACTGTCTTTCACCATAAGCGTAATATCGTTCAGTTGCCCGATTACCTCCATGATCTGCCGGCTCTTCATGTTCTGCTCTTCCATATCGCTGCGGATTTTTCCGGTCTGCTCTGATACGATCTTTACATCGCCGTCAATGACTTCAAATTTGCTGAGTACGTTATTTGTTGACTGCGTAATCTTGTCGATGGAACCTTTTATCTTTTTAAGAACTGCCCCGACGGTTTTTGACTGCTGTCCAGAATTTTCCGCAAGTTTGCGTATCTCGTCGGCAACAACAGCAAAACCTTTTCCCGCTTCTCCGGCGTGGGCTGCTTCAATCGCGGCGTTCATGCTCAATAGATTAGTCTGACTGGTGATATTCTGCATCAGCGCGTTGATCTCCAAAAGACCTTCGGACTCATGGGCAATTTCCTGTATATCGGTTACCACATTCTGTAAACCCGCGCGCCCCACACCGCTGGCTTCCAAAAGTTCCTTTACACTTTCAGCATTTTTAGCAAGGGTTTGGGTAACAGAATTGATGCTGGTGATCATCTCCTCAATGGCGCCGGAAGATTTAGACACGCTGACAGCCTGCTTATCGACATTTTCATTGAGCTTGTTTATGTTGAGCGTAATCTCTTTCATCATCGAGCTTGTTTCCATAACACTGTCGCTCTGCTTGATGACCCGTCCCTTGATGCTCTGAATATTGTCGGTGATATCGTTGATCACTGCGACGGTCTTGTTCATATTATTAACTCATGTTACGCAGGAAGAAAAAACGGTAAGAATTGGTCATCGAATGGACGCGAATATACGCGAATATGTCATTTCTCTAAAGAAGATTCGCGTTCATTCGCGTCATTCGATGATCTTTTTCTTTCCGGCGCGTAAGGTGAGTT